>CANIXX010000019.1 GCA_947471115.1 Opitutaceae bacterium
AGTGAACAAGTCCACCGGCACCAACCTTTCCGAAGGCTTCATCGGCTTGCAGGTCGAAGGCGGCGCCTTCGAGGTCAAGCGCTGCACCCTCGAACCCCTCTAATCCTGAACTCCGGAGCCGATCCCCGTGTTCCGGTGCAACCCCCATCCACCGAGCCGAACTTCGCGTCGTCCATGCCAAATCAAGCGGCAAGGCCTAGCATAACGCGTATTTCAACTTCGTCCGAAGTCCTTCTGTGAATTCGCGTTGAAAAGAAGCTAAACAAAATCGACTCGTGGGGCTGCTGATACCATTCGGAAATCCCCTTGAGCTCACGCTCAAGGAGGTAGCAGGACTCAATTTAAACGCTAATCCGCTTACTTTTTGAACGCGGCGAAAACCTTCTGGGCGAGAGGACTGTCCTTAAGTAAAGCTGGGTTGGCGCGCACCGCAGCCTCTTGTTTGGCCATCAGCGCAAAACTCTGCGCGAGCACCTGGTCACAAACGTAACCATCAAGGTCGTTAACGGCCTTGTTGCCTGCCAATCCCGCAAACGGACCGGCCAACGCGAGCATTTCCTTGGCCTTAGCCGCCATGCTGGAGGACGCCGTCGCCTGCTTCACCAGCGGCAACAACTTTTCGCGCAGGGACGGCCCGATCTTTTGCTGTAAAAACTTCGTAGCCGCATCCGGTCCACCCGCAAGCAGACCCTGCGCGTCTTCCGGTTTAACCGCCGACAAGTCACTCTTCAGCAGGCCCGCCACCTGCGGCGACACTTGGGAGACAGCCGCCTTCAGCGCCTCTTCAAAACCGGCCCCTGCGGCGGCATTCCCAGTTTTGCTCAACGCAGCCTGGATCTTGGCCAGCGCCGGGGGTGGAGTCACGGTCAGCGTGCCGCTGCCAAGGGACTGCGAAATCATGGAGCCGAGACCGGCTTTGAGGCCGTCGGCCAGTTGCTGAATGGAAAAACCACCCGGAGCAGGCGCGACGGGGGCCGCTGCTGGGGCAACCGGCGTCGCGGCGATCAGGCCCAACGGCGCAACCCAGATAACCGAACCCATTAGAGCGAAACGAAGAAGAGTTTTCATGAGAGGCGTGGAAACTACACAGCGCAAACCGCCCCGCAAGTTATCTCCCGCAACCCCGCCGAACGACCACACGCCAGCCCTGCAACGTGCCACTTCTGCCGCGAGCGGCCCGCGCCGAGGCCCACGGGGATCAGCGCTCGCGGACCACCCAATGAAACTCCGCCCTGCCACCCGTATCCTGCGCCAGCGCCTCGGCCAACCAACGTGCCGCCGGAGCCAACTCTTGGTCCAGTTTCCACGGCGGATTAATCACCACCAACCCCGAACCCTTCATCTTCATCGGATGGGTCGGCCCGACCACGGTCAGCTCCAACGCAAACGTCGGCGGCAACTCCAGCATCCGCAGGTCATCAAAAAACGCATCGACGCGCGCCCGTTCGGTCAGCGGATACCAGATCATAATCGTGGTTGCCGGAGCACGCCGCAGCGCGTCGCCCACCGCGCGGACGATTTGCACAAACTCGTCCTTCGCCTCGAAGGGCGGATCGATCAGCACCAGCGCGCGTTTTTCCTTCGCCGGCAACTGCCCGCGCAGGCCGGTATAACCATCCGCTTCCTGAATACCGACCGCACCTAAATGCAGCATTTCGATGCGCAATGCCTCGGCTTCTTCCGGGTGCTTCTCGAACAAGGTTAACCGGTCCTGTGGCCGAGCCAGCTCGCGCACCAAGCGTGGCGATCCCGGATAAAACCGCGGACCGGGGCCCGGCTCCAAGTTGCCCAACTGCTGGTCGTAGTTTTTCACAAGCGCTACATAATCTGCGAGCAACTCAGGCAGGCCCGTGCGCGCCCACAGGCGCCCGATGCCTGCGGGCCACTCGGGAGTGCGCTCCAAGGTGTCGCCGTGCGCCGCCGTGGCGAGATCGTAGCGCCCGCGCCCAGCGTGGGTATCAACGTAAAGAAATCCGCGCTCCTTGGCCTGCATCGCGCGCACGACCCGCACCAGCACGGCGTGTTTCACCACGTCGGCAAAATTGCCTGCGTGGAAGTGGTGGCGGTAATTCACGCGACGGAGGCGACGGGCACCTTAACGACCGTCTTGCGCACCAGTGCGGCGGGTGCGCCCGAGGCCAGCGAGGGCTTGTGCGCATCGCTCGGGTAAAACACCGCAACCTCGCCCGCTCTTACCCGCAGCACCGAGCCCTCGGCGTAGTCGCCAAAAAACAGCAGATCCTTCGCCGGCCTGAAATCCTCGGCCACGCTCAGCCGCGAAACCTCGGTCACTTCCATCAATTCGTCGCCACTGACGACCACCTGCACGTCGATGTAAACAAGGTGCGACTCCCAGCGCCCCTCGGCGGGCGGTTTGGCCACGTAGGCCTGTTCGAGAGCGAAAACCCCATCCCCCAACTCGACGCGCCCCGTGGCGCCCATGGCCACGGCTTGGAGCCGCGTGTGGGCCGGCGAGCCGGGACGGAGGATTTCATCGACGTAAGCAAGCGCCGTGCGAAACGCGGGACGGTCGACGAGTTGAGTGCGGACGGTGGAAAGGGAACCGAAGAGAGCCATAGTACGTCGACTCCAACGCTCCGCCCTGCGCACTGGCAAGTGCCGAAACCAGGGTGCTGCGGAAAACCCAAGAAAGGGTCTCCCTCCGACTCGGTGGTAGTGCGGTGCTTTAGCCCGCAGGTTTGCCCGAATTCCCCCCAAATTCATCTATCAATAAAATGCGGGCTGAAGCACCGCACTACCTCATGCCTCAACGCCCGCCCACCACCGGCGCAAACACCCGGGCCGGTATCACTGGATTTGCCTCCATGCGGTCGATCACGGTTTCGCGCAGCTGTTTGCCATCCTGTATAATCACCCAGCGATGCGGCAAAATCACCCCGGCCACAGTTCGAAAATCACTGTAATTCGTGCGCAACACCACCTCCTTGCCCTGGATACGCCGCACCACGTCCCGCCGGACGATCAGATAGGTCGAGGGATCCAGGTAAACAAACGAGGTCTCGGTGAAATTTTGCGTCACCACCAGCTTCAACCACTCGACGTCGCCGACTTTAACTTCGCCCACATAATCGAGCGCCACCTTGCGCTCCGGCCCAGCCACCAGCGGATCATCAAACTCCGCCTCGGCCTTGAACGCCTGCGCCGCGTCGCCGCTTAGCCACGTAACCCGACCCGTGGCCGAATCGCTTATCCATGGCGTGCCCTTGCCGTCCCAGCCTTGGCTGATGGTGCGTCCGACAGCGCTAACCTCGACGCAAACGCGGTTGGGCCGCTCGGCCATTAAAACGAATTTACGCTCGCCGCTTTCATTGCGCGTCACGCCATAGGCAACCAGTCCGTGTAGCGCGTCCAACCGGGCACGGCCCCCGCTCGCCTCAACGTGGATACGCGCCAAATCCGCAGCGAAATCGGCCCGCGCCGGCACAATCAGCAGGCACACAAAAAAGAGGCAACGCAGGGGTAGATGCATGCCGCCATCCCAAACGCCTGCCACAGCTATCTCAAGCCTGCAGGCGTTTCCGCTGGCGCGTGGCCCCGTCGTGCGGTTACTCCTACGGTTATGGCAATGGAGTTTGGTTGGTGGGACAAAAGCCCTGAAGAGGGAAAATTTCAGGTCTTGGTACGAATTCACGGCGGCAAGGCCGAGTGGACACGTCACCAAGGCCACAATACCGGCTGGGATCCGCACCAGCCCGATGAATCCGACTGGGATCGCCTCATCGGTGAGGCCAACCGCCGCGTCCCCCGCCGCCTGATCTCGCCCAAACAGTTCGCCGAGATCGAGGCCATGCGCACCAAAGCCCTGCGCTGAAGCCGCCGTTTTCTGCGCTCACCACGGCTCCAGCTCCCAAACAGCAAGCCCGCCCCATCACACCGCAATGCGTGACCAGCACGTGCTCATCACCGGCGGCTCAAGCGGCATAGGGCTCGCCCTCGCCTGCCAAGCGGCCGCCGCCGGTGCCCGCGTAAGCCTGATCGCCCGCGACCCCGGTAAACTCGCCACGGCAGCCAGTCAGGTGCGTGCGGACGCACCGGCCGCGCCGGAAATCTTCACCGCTCCAGCCGATGTCGCCGACGAGGCCGCGCTGGTCGCCGCGATCCGCGCCGCCGAAGCTGCGAATGGCCCAGTCGACGTGCTGATCACCTCGGCCGGCGTGGCCCGCCCCGGACATTTCGCCGAAATCCCGGTCTCGGTCTTCGAACACACGATGGCGGTTAACTATTTTGGCACGCTCTACGCGGTGAAAGCGGTCACGCCGTCAATGTGTGCGCGCGGTCGCGGCAAAATCGTGATGATTTCCTCGGGTGCGGGACTGGTCGGACTTTTTGGCTACACCGCCTACGCCCCGAGCAAGTTCGCCCTGCGCGGTTTTGCCGAATCGCTGCGCGGTGAGCTCAAGCCGGCCGGCGTTACGGTGAGCATTGTTTACCCACCCGATACAGATACCCCGCAGCTCGCCGAAGAAAACCTCACCAAGCCCCAGGAAACAAAAGCGTTAACCGCCGCCGGCGGCTTGTGGACGGCCGAAGCGGTGGCGCGGGCCACACTCGAAGGAGTGCGTCGGGGACGTTTCGCGGTGACTCCAGGGGTGCAACTCACGGCGTTGGCCTGGCTGCACAGCCTGATCGCTCCAGTACTGCGGTGGAGTTTCGACCGCACGACCGCGCAGGTGCGGCAGCGGTCCGTTACTCCCCGATAACACGCCCTCCAGCATCAAGCCCCTTCAGTTGCGCAAGTGCGCAGCGTGCACTGATTGCCCGCATGCTCCACGTCGCCCTCAGCACCAGCGTTAACCAGCGCGGCAAATCCGGTGTCGCCGCCTACCTCTTTGGGCTCATCGACGGCTTGATTAACACCTGCCCCGACGTGCGCCTGACCCTCTTCGGACTGGCCGAAGACCGCCCGCTATTCGCACCGTGGCTCGACCGCGCGGAGTGGGCCGAGGTCGCCGAAACGTGGCGACCGGCGGTGCGCGATGTGGCTTGGCACCAGTGCGTCCTGCCGGTACGCCTGCGCCAAATCGGGGCCGACGTGGTGCACATTCCCAGTTACCGCCGCATCCTCGCCCGACCGCCATGTCCACAAGTGGTCACCGTGCACGACTGCGCGGCCTTCCACGTGCGCGGCAAATACGATGCCGCCCGCATGGCTTACGGCCGCCACGTCGTGCCTCGACTCGCGCGCCAAGCCCGCCGCCTTGCCACCGTGAGCCAATCCACCGCCCGTGACGTGGAGACCTTTTTCCACCGCCCGGCCGCCGCCATCGACGTGATCTGGAACGGCATCGACCACCGGCGTTTTCACCCCGTCACACAGGCGGCAATCGCCGAGTTCCGAACACGCCACCGACTCACGCAGCCTTATATTGTTTACCTCGCCCGCCTGGAACACCCGGCCAAAAACCACGTGCGGCTAATCGAGGCGTTTGAGCAACTACTCGCCGCGCAACCACACTTGCCGCACGACCTCGTGCTTGCCGGCGCCGACTGGCACGGCGCGGGAGTGGTGCATGCACGCGTGGCCGCTTCACCTCAGCGCGAACGCATCCGCACGCCGGGTTTTGTGACGGGGGCAGACTTGCCCCTCTGGTATGCCGGAGCCGAGCTGCTCGCCTACCCGTCGCTGTTTGAAGGTTTCGGCCTGCCGCCCGTTGAGGCCATGGCGTGCGGTTGCCCAGTGGTGTGCTCGGGGCGCGGCTCGCTTACGGAAGTGGTGGGTGAGGCGGCGCGCATCGTCGAACCCGAGTCACCGGCAGCTATTGCCGCAGGTATTCGCGAAGTCCTGGCCACGCCGGAACTCTGGCGCAAACGCGGGCTGGAGCGGGCGCAGCTGTTCGACTGGAACCGCGCAGCCCAGGCCACCGCGTCGCTGTACCGAGAGGCGGCGGAGTAAGAAGTAGCGCGGGTTGAAGTTTGCTCACGGCTGGATTTAAGGGTTTAAAATCAACGCGTTTTCCCTAGTTCTTTTAGCGTGCCGACGCCCCTGTCGGCCGCTTGGTCACCTCAACCGCTTTTTCCCGCCATGAGCTTACCCACCCGCGTCACCGTCTGGGGCGAATTCCGCCACGAGAAAAAGAACCCCAAGGTAGCAGCTATTTACCCACAGGGAATGCACGAGGCCATCGCCGGGTTCCTGCGCCCGCACACCGATTTCGCTGTGCGCACCGCCTGGCTCGACCAACCCGAGCACGGGCTCACCGACGCCGTCTTGGCGGCCACCGACGTACTCATTTGGTGGGGACACCAGGCGCACCACGACGTGCACGACGCCGTCGTTGCCAAGGTCAAAGCCCGCGTACTCGAAGGCATGGGCCTGATAGTGCTGCACTCGGCCCATTATTCAAAAATCTTCAAAGCCCTGCTCGGCACCACCTGTTCGCTCAAATGGCGCGAAGCCACCGATAAGGAGCGTCTCTGGAACATCAACCCCGCCCATCCGATCACCCAGGGCATCGGCGAGTATTTTGAGATTCCCTTCGAGGAGATGTACGGCGAACCCTTCGGCATCCCGGAGCCCGACCAGTTGATTTTCATATCCTGGTTTACGGGCGGAGAGGTTTTCCGCAGCGGGGCGACGTGGCAGCGGGGCAACGGACGGATTTTCTATTTCCGCCCCGGCCACGAAACCTACCCGACCTATCACCACCCGCAGGTCCAGCGCGTGATAACCAACGCCGTGCGCTGGGCCAAGGCCACCGTGTGCATACCGGATCATTGCCCCAATTCGCAGCCGCTCGAACCACTCCCACCAGATCCCGAAGCCGCCGCCCGCTCCACGATCGGCCACGTCTGAAATCAGGGACAAAGTTCAAAGAACAAAGGGCCAAATCCCAAAGAGCCCATAACTCAATAGCGCCGGCGGCCAAGGTCGAGCAGGCTCACCGCTTCCTCGCTCAAAGCCGCTTCACTCAGCCCCCCCTACCCCATGTCCACCATCGTCACCCGCAAAGCCAAAACCCCGCAAAAAACCGTGCGCCTCGCCATCATCGGCACCGGCGGCATGGCCGGTAACCACGCCAAACGTTACCAGGAAATCCCCAGCTGCCGCGTCGTTGCCGCAGTCGATGTGAACCGCGAACGCGTCACCGCTTTCGCCGCCGAGCACAAGATTCCCACAGTTTACACTGCGGTTGAGGACTTGCTCGCGTGGGGGGAATTTGACGCCGTCTCGATCGTCACCCCCGACGCCTTTCACGCCAAACTGTCGATCCAGTGCCTGCGCGCCGGCAAACACGTGCTTTGCGAAAAGCCCCTCGCGCTTAACCACGCCGACGCCAAAAAAATGGTCGCCGCAGCCAAAAAGGCCGGGGTGATCAACATGGTTAACCTGTCCTACCGCGACTGGTCGGCTATCCAAGGAGTCGCTCAAGTGATTGCCGCTGGAAAAATTGGCGATCTGCGTCACGTCGAGGCCAACTACCTGCAATCGTGGATCCCAAGTAAAATCTGGGGCGACTGGCGCACCACTTCGGCCTGGCTTTGGCGGCTTTCCACGAAACACGGCAGTCGTGGCGTGTTGGGCGACGTGGGCGTGCACATCGTCGATTTTGCAACGTTCCCCGCCGGGCCGATAAAGAGCGTTTACTGCAAGCTGAAGACCTTTGCCAAAGCGCCCGGTAACCGTGTCGGCGACTACGTGCTCGACGCCAACGATTCGGCGGTGATGACCGTGGAGTTTGCCAACGGCGCCCTTGGCACGATCCACACCACGCGCTGGTCCGGCGGGCACGCCAACCGGCTCTACCTCAAAATCTCCGGCACCTTGGGCAGCGTGGAAATCGACTCCGACCGCTCGACCAACAGCTACCGCATCTGCGTTGGGGCCGACCTCGACACGGCGAGTTGGAAGGAAGTCGCCTGCAAGCCGACGCCAAGCAACTACGCGCGTTTCATTAAAAGCATCCGCACTGGAGTTCAGGACCAGCCCGATTTCGCGCGCGGCGCCGAGGTGCAAAAAGTGCTGGATGCCTGCGTTGCATCCAGCGACACGAAATCGCCGGTTAACCTGAAATAACGCCCCGGTCGCCATGGATGGGTTAAGACTTAAGGATGTGAATGACGCGGGCGTCTCAGCCAAGGGGATTTCCGGCACGTTTCCTTTTATTAGCCTGATACGGTAAAGCGATGGGCGTTTCCCT
The DNA here is from genome assembly GCA_947471115.1 of Opitutaceae bacterium. GTDB lineage: Bacteria > Verrucomicrobiota > Verrucomicrobiia > Opitutales > Opitutaceae > Rariglobus. The sequence continues at coordinate 8,160 of CANIXX010000019.1, forward strand.
TTGCGTCGGGGGCGCGGGGCGGTTTGCGTGGCGGGCTCATGTACGAATTCCCTCTCACCGCCGCACAAAAAACGTTCCTCCGTGGTGCAGGCCAGACGCTCGAATCCTCAGTCAAAGTGGGCAAAAGCGGCCTCACCCCCGAGTTCTTCATCGAGCTGCAAAAGCACCTCAACGCCCGCGAGCTGATCAAGGTCCGCTTTGTCGCCGCCGAGCGCGACGAACGCGCGGCCTTAGCCGAGCAGATCGCGGATTCGGGTCGCTGCGTTTTTGTGAGTTCCGTGGGCGCCACCGCCTTGTTTTTCCGCCAAAACCCCGATCCCTCGCGCCGCGTTGTGACGTTGGCCTGATTTAACCAGTTCGGTCATGGCATCCGCCATTAGCGCTTTTGGATGGGACGACGCGTGGGCGTTAACCTTTGCTCCGCACGTTCAGGCGGGTCTGGAGCCCGCTCGTGTGGTGGTCGAGTTGCGCCGCCATTATTACGCGGTCCAGACCGCCAGCGGCGAATTATTGGGTGAACTCACCGGCAAGTTCCACCACGCCGCCGACCGCGATGCCCAAGCGTATCCGGCCGTCGGCGACTGGGTGGTGGTTCAGGTCGGCACCGATGGGCGTCGCGCGCAGATTCACGCACTGCTGCCGCGCCGGACACGTTTTTCGCGTCAAGCCGCCGGCGAGGCGCAGGTCGAGCAGATCGTCGCCGCCAACATCGACACGGTTTTCTTAGTCAGCGGACTGGACGCCAACTACAACGCAAAGCGCATCCAGCGCTTCTTCGTCGCCGCCCGAGACAGCGGTGCGCAGCCGGTCATCATTTTAAACAAATCGGATCTTTGTGAAGACCCCGAGGCGGTGCGTAAAGAGATCGAGCTGCTCGTGCCCGGCGTGCCCGTGGCGATCACGAGCACCTACACGCGCAAGGGACTCAAGGCGCTGACGGAAACCTACGCGCTGCCCGGCCGCACACTCGCCTTTGTCGGCTCGTCGGGCGCGGGGAAATCGACCCTGATTAACCGACTGCTCAAGGATGCCGAGGCGATGCCCACGGCTGCGGTGCGCGAAAAAGACGGCAAGGGCCGCCACACCACCACACGCCGCGAGTTGATGCAGACGCCCACCGGCGCACTGGTGATCGACACACCCGGCATGCGGGAATTCCAACTTTGGGACGCCAAGGAGGCGGTCGAGGACGCCTATCCCGACATTATCGACTTGGCGGTGCGCTGCCGTTTCACCAGCTGCAAACACCACGAGGAGCCCGGCTGTGCGGTACGGGTGGCGCTGGAAAGCGGCGTGTTACCCGCCTCGCGATTGGAGAGTTACCGTAAACTCAAAGCCGAGCAGGTGGCCAAAGCGCCGAAACAGCTCAAGCCAGGGGCCCACGCCAGCGCGCCAGGCTGGCGGAAAAAGGCCGAGGCCGCCAGTGTGCGGACCTACCGCGATAGGCAGCACCGCGAAGACGAGTGACCTCCGCCTAGCCCTACCCCGCCCCGCCCTACATGCCATCCGGTTTACCGGAACGCTCCTCCTTAAGGTAGAATTTAAGTGCAAAAAAAGACGCGACCCCCGATGGGGCCGCGTCTTTTTTTGCGCGCTACCAGAACAGGACGGTTGGCCGTCGTTTGATCAGTTGTTAAAACGGAACAAAGCGACGTCGCCGTCCTGAAAGACATATTCCTTACCTTCGAGACGGTATTTACCGGCATCACGCGCCGCAGCGGTGCTGCCCAAACGGGTGAGGTCGTCATAGCTGACGATTTCCGCTTTGATGAAACCCTTCTCGAAATCGGTATGGATGACACCCGCAGCCTGCGGAGCCTTGAAACCCTTTTTGATCGTCCAGCAACGCACCTCTTTTTCACCGGCGGTGAAATAGGTCTGCAAGCCGAGCAGGGTGTAGGTGCCCTTGATGAGCATGGAAACTCCTGAGTCGCTTACGCCAAGATCCTTGAGGAACTCCTTCGCTTCGTCGGCGGACAGGTCGATCAACTCGGCTTCGATACGTGCGCTGATCGGCACGTAGGCAGCGTCGTGATGGGCCTTCACGAACTCGGCGACTTTTTTCACGAAAGGATTGGCTTCTGCAGTGGCGAGATCGCCCTCGGCGACGTTACAGGCGTAGATCACCGGCTTGGCGCTGAGCAACTGGAAGAACTGGAGCAGCTTTTTCTCGTCATCGGTGGCATCAAGAACGTTGGCAGGTTTGCCCTCGTTGAGGTGGGGTACGAGGCGCTCCAGCAGAGCGAATTCGGCCACTGCATCCTTGTCGCCGGCCTTGGCGAGTTTTTGGGTCTTGTTCATGCGTTTCTCGACGGCGTCGAGGTCGGCAAGAACCAGCTCGGTAGTAATCACCTCGATGTCACGCACTGGATCGACTGAACCCATGGTATGAAGGATATCATCGTCCTCGAAGCAGCGAACGACGTGCACGATGGCGTCGGTTTCGCGGATGTTGGCGAGAAATTGATTGCCGAGGCCCTCGCCCTTGCTGGCGCCAGCGACCAAGCCGGCGATATCGACGAACTCGATAGCGGCTGGCACGACCACATTGGTCTTGGCGATAGCCTTAAGCACATAAGCGCGTTCATCAGGCACCACCACCATGCCCACATTGGGATCGATGGTGCAGAACGGGTAATTAGCCGCCTCCGCCTTGCGAGAGCGGGTGAGTGCGTTGAAGAGAGTGGACTTGCCTACGTTGGGTAGGCCGACGATGCCTGCTTTGAGCATAAGAGTCGCACGTTCGGTCCGCGCGCGGGCATGGTCAAGGTCCGTCTTTCTTTGCAGGGTGATTATCGCACGAAATGGCGGCTTGACATCAATTGTCTCGTTCGGTGGATTCCTCAACTTTTCAATTCAAGCACCTGTCCGAAAGCATACTCTCATGGCACTTAAAATCCGTCTCTCCCGCATCGGTTCCACGCACAACCCGATCTATCACGTAGTCGTAGCCGAAGCCCGTTCGCGTCGCGATGGTGCTGCCGTCGAAACCCTCGGCACCCACAACCCACGCATCAAGAACGACATCATCAAGCTCGATGTCGCCCGTTGCGACTACTGGATCAGCAAGGGCGCGACCCCCACTGACACCGCCAACTCGCTTATCAAGCGCGCCCGCAAGGCATTGGTGGCTGCCGCCGCCTAAGCTTTCGACCTCGAAAGCGCCTTTAATCGCCCCAGCCTCACGGCTCGGGCGATTTTTTTTGCATACTTCCTTTTGCCAATGCCACTCCACGTCGATGTGCTCACACTTTTCCCTCGGATGCTCGAAGGCTTCCTCGCGGAAAGTATTTTGGGCAAGGGCATCGAAAGTGGCCTGTTGAGCGTGAAGGTCCACGACGTGCGGGACTGGGCGACGAGCAAACACAAGAATGCCGATGACCGCCCCTTCGGCGGTGGTGCCGGCATGGTGATGAAGCCTGAGCCGGTGTTCGCCGCCATCGAGCAACTGCAGACGCCGGGGTGCCGGCGCATTTATCTGACGCCCGACGGCACGCCCTACTCGGAAAAACTCGCCCGCGAGCTGGCCCAAGAGACGCACCTCGTGTTGCTCAGCGGCCATTACGAAGGCATCGACCAACGCATTCGCGACAAGGTCATCGACCAAGAAATCAGCATTGGCGACTACGTGCTCACCAATGGCACCCTTCCAGCTGCCGTGATCATCGATGCGCTCGCGCGTTTTATCCCCAGAGTTCTTGGCGAAGAAAAGTCATTGACGCACGAATCCTTCACAGGCAAGTTGCTCGACTTTCCTCAATACACACGTCCAGCCGAGTTCCGCGGCATGCCCGTTCCAGAAGTCCTCTTATCTGGAGACCATGCTAAAATAGAACAGTGGCGAAACGCCCGCCGTATCGAGAAAACCAGACAAGTCCGACCCGATTTACTCAACCAACTTTCCAATTAACCGTCATGAGCAACCCGATCATCAGAGAAATTACCGCCAGCCAGGTCAAAAAAGACCTCCCTCCATTTAAGGTCGGCGACGGCGTCCGCGTTCACACCAAAGTGCGTGAGGGTGACAAAGAGCGTATCCAGATTTTCTCTGGTATCGTCATCGCCATAAAGGGCAGCGGCATTCACGAGACCTTCACCGTTCGCCGTATCAGCTACGGCGAGGGCGTAGAGCGCGTATTCCCCACCAGCTCCCCAAACATCGACAAAATCGAGATCGAGCAGATCTCCGAGCCGATGCGCGCCCGCCTTTACTACCTGCGTGACCGCCTCGGCAAAGCCGCCGTCGCCGTCAAGGTTGCCAAGCGCGAAGTCGCTGCCAAGTAAGCACCAAGTTCGGTTCTTCTATGAAACAAGCGAGTCTACCCGACTCGCTTTTTTCATGCCCTTTGGCCTTCCCCAACGCGCCAAAAAGCGCTTACTCCTAAACTTTCGTTTTCCACTGAGTTTACCTTTCTATCTATGCCACTCCAGACCCTCATTTTATCCAACGCTGCTAACCAGGCCCGCGGCCTCGCCATCGACGCCGTGCACAAGTGCTCCTCCGGGCACCTCGGCCTCCCGCTCGGTGCCGCAGAGATCGGTGCCGTACTTTTTGGCAGTGCGCTTTCCTTCAACCCCGACGCCCCGCGTTGGCTCAACCGCGACCGCTTCGTGCTCTCCGCTGGTCACGGATCCATGTTCATCTACAGCTGGCTGCACCTAGCCGGCTACGATCTTCCCATCGAAGAAGTGAAGAACTTCCGTGTTCTTCATAGCAAGACACCCGGCCACCCCGAATTCCACGAGACCCCCGGTGTTGAATGCACCACCGGCCCCCTCGGTCAAGGCGTCGCCAACGCAACCGGTCTCGCCCTGTCGATTCAGGCTGCCGCCGCTCGTTTCAACACCACTGAGCATACCCTCTTCGACAGCCACGTGATCGCCCTCGCCGGTGACGGCTGCTTGCAAGAAGGCGTTGCGCTGGAGGCCATCTCCTTCGCCGCCCACCAGAAGCTCGACAACCTGATCCTCATTTACGACTCCAACGACGTCACCCTCGACGCCATGGCCAACAAGTCGCAGAGCGGCGACGACGTGAAGCGCTTCAAGGCCATCGGCTGGGATGTGCAACTCATCGACGGCCACGACCTGCTCGCCATCGCCAAGGCCATCGCCAAGGCCAAGAAGGCCACCGGCAAGCCCCAGCTCATCATCGCCAAAACGATCATCGGCAAGGGCATTCCTGAAGTCGCCGGTACCTCCAAGGGTCACGGCGAAGGCGGCGCCAAGTTCTCCGATTCCGCCCGCGCCGGTCTCGGCCTGCCCGCCGACCAGCACTTCTTCGTCAGCGACGAGGTCCGCAACTACTTTGCCGGCCACAAAAAGAAGCAGATCCGCGCCTACAAAAAGTGGGGCAAAACCTACGAGGCATGGAAGAGTGCCAACCCTGAAAAGGCCGCTCTTCTCTCCAGCCGTGGCATCGCTCCAGTGGCAGCTAAATTATTGGAAAACACGCCGCTGTTCCCCTCTGACGCAAAGCTGGCCACCCGCGCAGCCGGCCAGCAGGTCCTGCAGGCGGTTGCTGCTCAGCTCCCGCTCCTGATCGGTGGCAGCGCCGACCTCTACGGCTCCACGCTCAACTACATCGCCTCAGACAAGGACTTCGACGAGACCAACCGCGCCGGCCGTAACATCCGTTTCGGCATTCGCGAGCACGCCATGGCCGCCATCGCCAACGGTGTTGCTTACGACGGTATCTTCCGCCCCTCGGTTGCCACCTTCCTGGTGTTCGCCGACTACTCGCGTCCCGCCATGCGCCTTGCCGCGCTGGCCAAGCTCCCCGTCATCTACATCTACACGCACGACTCCGTTGGCGTGGGTGAAGACGGCCCGACTCACCAGCCAGTTGAGACCGTTTCCGGCCTGCGCGTGATCCCTGGTTTCGACGTGATCCGCCCCGGCGATCCCGAGGAAACCGCCGGTGCCTACGCCGCTGCGCTGGAGCGTATCGATGGTCCCACCCTGCTCTCTCTCAGCCGCCAAGCGATTCCGTTGCTTAACGACATTCCTGTCGCCACCCGCCGTGAAGGCGTGGCCAAAGGCGCGTACATTGCAGTCAAAGAAACCGCCGAGCTCACCCACATCCTCCTGGCGAGCGGCAGCGAACTGCAATACGCCGTCAACGCCGCCAAGATCCTTGGTGCCGGAGTGCGCGTGGTGTCGGTTCCCTGCTTCGAGCGTTTCAACCGTCAAAGCTGCGAATACCGCGAAAGCGTGCTGCCGATCGCTGTGCGCAAGCGCGTTGCTATCGAGGCGGGTGTGACCGGCCTCTGGTATCAGTACGTCGGCCTCGACGGTAAGGTCATTGGTATCGACCGTTTCGGTATCAGCGCTCCTGGTGCGACCGTCTTCAAAGAGCTCGGTATCACCACCGAGGCGGTGGTCAAGGCCGCCCAGTCCCTATAAACACTCGGGCGCTGGCGAAAAGCCGCCTAAGGGCAACCGTCCCAGTCACAAAAAGGCGGGCCATTTTATGGCCTGCCTTTTTTGTGCGCCTCTCAGGCAAGGCTGAGAATGTACCCACAGCGCGCCCAATCAAGCCACGCGAGCCGCAGCCCCCGCCTCGTAGCGCTCAACCCAAGCGCGGTGCCAGGTGCCGTAATCACCGGCCTCAATGTGGGCGCGGGCCTGCGCCATCAGGTCGAGGTAGAAATGGAGGTTGTGCAACGTGCAGAGCGTACAGGCCAAAATCTCGCCCGCCACCGTCAGGTGCCGCAGGTAGGCTCGAGAGAACTGGGTCGTGTAATTCACCACCTCGTCGCTAATCGGACGCGGGTCCGTACGGAACTTTTCGTTACGCAGGTTGAGCGGACCGTCGGGGGTGAAAACCAGGCCGTTGCGAGCGACCCGGGAGGGCAACACGCAGTCGAACATATCCACCCCGAGGGCGACCATTTTTAACAACTGCGGGGGCGTGCCCAGCCCCATGGTGTAGCGAGGCTTGTCCGCCGGCATAAACGGCGTGGTCGCGCCCACTTGTTTAAGCATCTCGGGCTCGGGCTCACCCACGCTGACCCCGCCCACTGCGTAGCCGGGGAAATCCAGCGCAGCCAACGACTCGGCAGCCTCGCGGCGCAGGTCGTCGTAGGTCGAGCCTTGCACGATGGCGAACAGGTGATGCCCCGCCGCAAGCCACCCGGTGTCGGTGGCGATTTGTTTACACTGCGCCGCCCAACGCAGGGAACGCGCACAAGCCTCGGCGGTGGCGTCCCGCTCGCACGGCCACGGCGGGCACTCGTCGATCACCATCGCGATGTCGCTGCCGAGATTTTGCTGGATCGACATGACCTCGCGCGGACCGAGGAAAAGTTTTTTACCGTCGAGGTGGGACTGAAATTCCACGCCGTCGTCGTGCATCTTGCGCAGCTTGGCCAAGGAAAACACTTGGAAGCCGCCGCTGTCGGTGAGGATCGGGCCGTCCCAGCCCATGAATTTGTGTAATCCACCGAGGTCGCGAATCAGCTCGCTCGTGGGGCGCAGGTTCAGGTGGTAGGTATTACCCAAAATGATCTGTGAGCCGATCTCGCGCAGGTGGGAAGGCGTGAGGGATTTGACCGTGCCCTGGGTGCCCACCGGCATAAAAATGGGCGTCTCGACCACTCCGTGACGGGTGCGCAGCCGGCCGCGACGGGCCGCCGTAAGGGTGTCGGTGACGAGAAGGTCAAAATGGGCAACAGACATAAGTAAAAGGTGCCACCTTCGGGCGGAAGCCGACCCGATTCAACTATTTCGTTGACCGCATCTTCTCCTTCGAACCAATTCCGAAACTGCCCCGTTAGTGTACTTTAGTTCCGCCAAAGAAACGCCCCCGTCTTTGCCGCCTTATGACGCACCCGTCCATCCCCGTGCCCCGCCCGACATTTTCCGCATCCGTGCGCTTCGCACTCAATGCGTGCCTGCTGGTCGTTAGTTTCGGTTCGCCCCTCCCCTGCCAGGCGGCCGAAGCCATAACCAAAGCCAAAACCCCGGTCGCCGCGGCGATCGCCGAGCCGGCGAAACCGGTTTCCCGGTCGGTCTCCGTCGCCAGCGTTTCGGTCACTGGGGACGACGCGCCACCACCCGCGGCCGATTCATCCATGATAGAAGAAATGGCCAAGCTGGGAGCGCAGTTTGCCAAAACCAACGATGAGCCGATCGAAACCTTCACCTACGAATGCAAATACGTGCGCGCCCAGTCGCTGAAGCGGGGCGTGGAAGGTTTCCTCAGCTCCGCCGGCGCGGTGACCGCCAGTGATGAATCGGACATGATCGTGGTGGTGGACCGCCGCAGCATCTTGCCGGTGTTGCGCCAGGTGGTGGAAGCCTTTGACCGGCAGGTGCCGCAAGTCCTAGTCTCGGCCCGGGTGGTGGAGTTCACCATCAACGACGGGTTTGAGAAACAGTTCAACATGGAGTTCCAGAAATTCCGTAACACACAGGCTATTCCCAAGACGGGCAACAGCGCGACCGGCACAGATAACTCCGCCTTCGTCAAGCGCCTGACCGACTCCTTCATTAAACCCGGATCCGACCCCACCAACCTGCGCGGGACCGCTTCGTACATGAGCTATGATCCCAATGATCAATCGCTGTTGAGCCTGTTCATTCAATTCATGCAATCCCAGGGCCAAGCCGAAGTCCTGTCGGCGCCCAACTTGATCATGCGCCGGGGGGTGGAGGGCAACATCATCACCGGCCAAGATGTGCCGATCCAATCCATCACCCAAACCAGCGGCGGAAGCACCACCGCCACCACCTTTCGGAGCGTGGGCATCAAACTGCGCGTGACCCCGGTGATGATCACCGACAATCGGATACGCCTACAAGTGGTGCCGGAAGTTTCAAACGTGCAGGAATACACCTCCACCGGAGCCCCGTTGATTGCCGTGCGCAGCGCCACCACGGAGCTCGAAATGAAAGATGGCCAACTGGTGTCCATCGGCGGCCTGCTGCGAAAGGAAATCCGCAAAACCCAAAAGCGGGTGCCCATCCTGGCCAGCATCCCGTATTTGGGCTGGCTGTTTCGATCCAACTCGGAGTCCAGCATCGAGTCCCAACTCGTGATTTTCCTGCGGGTGCAAATCATGAACCTGGACCAAATGAATGGCGCGAGCATCCGCCCGGATAATATCTCAAAGGAGGTGACCGAAGAGATCGACAGGCTGAAAGAAAACCTCAAGCAGCCCAAGCCGACCCTGGACAGCGACCTGAAAAAGTTAACTGAGTAAAGGAAGTCGTGCCCATGCCTGAGCTCTTACGATCACCCTGCCGGCGCGGTCCGCGCTTCCAGTGGCTGGGTATACTCCTGGTTCTCAGCCTCGCCGGCTGCGGTAAAAACAAAACCGCGCCGAAACCGGAAAGCCCCGCCGAAACGGAGACCCGGGCCGATCACACATGGACCGTGCGCCAAGGGTCTTTTACCGTGATGCTGCAGCTGGACGGAACATTGGACGCCATCAAGCACCATGAGATTAAATGCCCGTCCGACGGCCGCCTCGGTCTGGATATCATCGAGGTAATGGCGGACCACACGCCGGTCCACAAAGGCCAGGTCGTGGCGCGATTCTCGCCCCAAAACTATGAGCTGCGCCGCAAAGAGCTAGTGCAGCAACTGGAGGATGAAACCCTCAACCTGCGACTGGCCGAACAGGACTACCAAATGCAGAGCATGGCCAATCTAGCCAACTTGAAGGCCGGCAATGATGCGTTAAAACAGGCCCAGGAGGCGTATGAGCGCTACGAGGTGCAGGATGCCCCGTTACAAAAACGGGGATTAATCACGGCCATTGATGACGCCACCCAAGCCCTGGGCGACGCCCAAGAGCTCGCCCAATCCGACAAGCTCAACCTCAGTAAAGCCACGTTTCAGGATGCAGCGCAGGTCGCCCAGCTCCAAACGAAAGTGGACAGTTCGACCAAGCTGCTCAACATCGCCATGGCCAAGGTGGAAGCCACCAATTACAGCCTGAAAGTCTTCAAGCAGTACGATTATGGACAGAAAAAGCGGATGCTAAAACAGGGGCTGGACCGGGCGCAGATCGAGATGCAACGGCAACTGCTGCAGGCGGCGACCCGCACAGTGCAAAACCGGCGCGCGGTCGCCAACCTCGAGCGGCGAGTGCAAAAGGTGACCGAAGACTTAAGGCAGATTGACGAATTGATCGATGGGCTGACCCTGGTGGCCCCGGTTAACGGAATTTTGTCCTTGGGTAACAGCCGCCGGGGCCAAATCAAGGCCAGTCGGGAGATCATCGTGGGCACCGCGATGCGCGCCAATGAAATCCTCGGCACGATTCCCGAGCTAACCCAATTTCTGGTGGTGATCAATATCCCTGAATTTCACCGCTCGCGGGTGCAAAAGGGCCTTCCGGCTACCATTACCGTCAGAGCCTTGCCCGGACTTACCTTGAACGGCCAAATCACCCTGATGGCCGACATGGCCTCCAACCTGATCGATGGCGATCCGAGCAGCCCCAAGATTTACAAAACCGAATTATCCACCGACACCACCGATCCGCGGCTGATGCCCGGAATGACGGTGAAGGTCGATATCCGGGTCGAACAGGTGGACCAGGTTTTATTCGTGCCCGTGGAAGCCCTCTACCTGCGCGAGGGCCGGAGTTACTGCCGGGTCCAGAAGCCGACCGGAGAAACCGAGGAACGCGAAGTGGTCAAGGGACGTTGGTCGGATCACTATGTGGAAATCGTTTCCGGGGTACAGGAAGGTGACGCAGTCCTGCTGCAGCGCATGAGCCGCAATGAAAGCTGACCCCGCACACGATGAGCCTGATCGAACTCAAGGACATTAGCCGCCGTTACGGCGACGGAGATCAGGCCGTGCAGGCGCTCTATCCCTTGGACCTGTCGATCGAAGCAGGACAGTTCACCGCCATTTTGGGCACCTCCGGTTCGGGCAAATCCACCCTGATGAACATCCTCGGCCTGCTCGATCCACCGTCCACGGGGGCCTATTGGCTGGACGGCCGGAATGTCGCCGGCTTGGACGACAACCAGATATCCGAAATCCGAAACCGGAAGATCGGCATCGTCTTCCAGTCGTTCAACCTGTTTTCGCACTTCAACATCCTGGAAAACGTCTGTGTGCCGATGCGGTTTGCCGGCATGCCTAAAAAGGCAATGCGCGACCGCGCCGGCCATTTGCTGGACAAAATGGGCCTGGGCAACCGGTTGACCCACCGCCCTACCCAGCTTTCCGGCGGGCAGTGTCAGCGCGTGGCAATCGCCCGCGCATTGGCCAACAACCCACCCGTTCTCCTGGCCGATGAACCCACCGGCAACCTGGACGAAAAAACCGGCCAAGCCGTGATCCAGATTTTCCACGAACTGGTCAGCGCCCACTGCTCCGTGATCATGATCACCCACAACCCTGAATACGAACAGGAGGTCCACCGGGCCATTGTGCTGCACGACGGCCGCGTGACCCGGTCCTGAGGCAAAGCAAAACCGCACCGCCATGAACTTCCTCCACACCTTGGAAATGACCGTGCAGAATCTGGCCTGCCACGCCTTCCGGTCGATTTTGGCTTCCCTCGGCGTGGTGCTCGGCGTCGGAGCGGTCATCGCCATGCTGGCGGTCAGCGAAGGGGCCCGCGGCGACTCCCTCAAACGGATACAAACCCTGGGCGTGGATAACATTATAATCCGCTCCATTCTGACCGGCCCCAACGGTAAAAGCGGGGACTCCGCCGGAAAATCGGGTTTGGACTCATATGGTATCACGACCCGGGACTTGGAGCATATCAGCAGCTGTTTCGAAAACGTGCGACACGCCGTGCCGGTGCGCCACCTGCACAAAACGATCTATACCAACGGCCGATCCACCGACCTGAAGCTAATGGGAACGACGCCGGAATTCCTCGACGTGTCGCGGTCCACCATCGCCGGCTCCCGCGGTCGCTGGCTGACGGACCAAGACAGTGAATCACTCTCCCTCGTCTGTGTGCTGGGCACCGAGGCGGCCCAGCAATTATTCGGCGCCACCGATCCGCTGGGCAAAAGCATCTCCGCCGGCGGTTTCAGCTTCCGCGTGGTCGGCGTGTTGGCCAACCGCCAGGGCGCGCAGATGGATGCATCCAGCCCGCTGGAAAACATCGTGTACATTCATTACGCCACCGCCAAGGCGCTGTTCGGCAATTTCCTGATGTCACCCGAAAGCCACCGCCTGATCCAAGTGGCGGCCGATTACGTCTATGTATCGGTGAAAGAAACCTCGCAGCTGCCCGACACCGTCGCCCGGCTGCGCGCCTATCTGGGCGCCACCCACGACACCGAAGACTGGATGCTGCTGGTGCCACTTGAATTACTCCAACAACAACAGGCCACCCAGCGCATGTTCACCATCGTAACCGGAGCGATTGCCGGCATTTCCCTGCTGGTCGGCGGCATTGGCATCATGAATATCATGCTGGCCAACATCTACGAACGCACCAAAGAGATTGGCACCCTCCGTGCCTTGGGTGGGAAAAAGCGCACCATCTTGCTCAACTTCATGCTCGAATCGATGGCGCTGACCGGCTGTGGCGGCGTCCTCGGTCTGCTCCTCGGGTTCGTGATTGCCTCCTTGATCGAGCGGTATGCCGGCATGCAAACCATAGTCTCACCACTGAGCGTCGCTGCCGCGCTGGTCGTATCGGTGCTCACCGGCCTCATCTTTGGCTCCTACCCCGCCTGGAAAGCTGCCAGCCTCAATCCCATCGAAGCATTACGCCGCTGAGCCGGAGGCGCATCCCCGTTATCAGGGCGACCGCCAGGTGCCCCTGATTCAGAATCTTTGCACCTCAGACTTTTTCTCTAGGCTTCCTTCGCAACGCCCTGAACAAGGAAAAAGATTAGGCTAACGAGACAAAGTCGGGGGCCTAACCGCACTTTATCCAATCAGGGCTGGCGTCCTCATTTGCCCGTCCATTACGCCAGTGCTTGCCCCGCTGCGACGAGGTACTCATGTTCGCCGGTTAAACCCATCACCGTGCTGCTCGTCATCGACAACTACGATTCGTTCACCTTCAACCTCGTCCAATACTTCGGTCAATTGGGCGTAAGCCAGCGGGTATTTCGCAACAACGAGATCACCGTAGCCGAGGCCCTCGCGCTCAATCCCGATCGCGTGCTCATCTCGCCCGGGCCTTGCTCGCCCGTAGAGGCCGGTGTATCGCTCGACATGATCCGTGCTTTCGCCGGTAAAAAGCCCATCTTCGGGGTGTGCCTCGGCCACCAGTCGATCGGCCATTTTTTCGGTGGTCGCGTCATCCGCGCTGACCGCCTCATGCACGGCAAAACCTCGCCGATCCTGCACAAAGACACCGACTTATTTAAAGGCATGCCTCAGGGCTTCGCGGCAACGCGTTACCACTCGCTGCTGGTCGAACGCGCCACCCTTCCCGACTGCTTGGAGATCACCGCCGACACTGCCGAAGGCGAGATCATGGGTCTGCGCCACAAAGCCCTGCCGATCTGGGGTGTGCAATTTCACCCCGAGTCCATCGCCACCGAAGGCGGCATGAAGATTCTGGAAAATTTTCTCACGCTCAACTGAGCCGTCATCCTCATGCGTTGCCCCAAGTGCACTTCCATCGACGACAAGGTCATCGATTCCCGGATCAGCAAAGAGGGCAGCTCCATTCGCCGGCGCCGCGAATGCCTTGAGTGCGGCCACCGCTTCAGCACCACCGAGTTCATCGTGCGTGAGGGAATCGTGGTGATCAAACGCGACGGACGCCGCGAGGATTTCGACCGCGAAAAAGTCATCCGCGCGGTCCGGGCTGCCTGCCAAAAACGCCCTGTCAACGACGAGCAAATCGGCATGTTGGTGGAAGACGTGGTGGATGCCCTTGAGGCGCACTACGACACGGACATTCCCTCGCGAACCATTGGCGATGCCGTGATGAGCCGCCTGCGCAAAATCGACGAAGTCGCCTACGTACGCTTCGCCAGTGTGTATAAGGAATTTCGCGACGTCTCCGAGTTCATGCTCGAAATTAGCTCGCTGGACAAAAAGCCTGCACCGTCCGCCTGATGCCCCCGCCCGACCGCGACGCCCTGCGCCGCCTGCACTTTATCAACGCGCTGTTTGCGCATGTCACCGGGCACGACCTCTATTTAGCCGAGCAGATTAAGGGAGCCATCACCTTCAGCTTGGCGGAGCTCGAAGCGCAAACGGACGAACACCCCGAGTTTGCCGCCACCTACGACGCCGCCTTCAACGCCTCGGCCGCCCGCCTGCTGGAATCGTTTTTCGCAGGCCAACCTCGCCACGGCTTTTTCCATTGGGATGCGCTGAGCACGCTCACCTCGGCCACACCGCTGTTTGCCCGCGCCGAGTTGATGACCGGCCTCAAACGCCTCGCGCCCTACCGCGAATCCACGCTTTTGATCACCAACCTGCGACCAGCCCTGCTGCCGCCGGAAAGGCGAGCGACCCCGCGCCGCGAGCGCGAATATGCGGAAGCCCTTGCCTATATCCGTGACCTCGCCGCCGCGCGCACCGCCCCGAGCGCCGACCTGCGCCTGCTGCTGCTCTGAGCTGCCAGGAATTCACGCCCGTGAACACCTCGAACCAGCCCACACGGAGGTGGGCCCTCCCTCGATCCCTCGTACGATCCCCGTGTGACGCCCCCCGGAGGGACGACCTACGTGTCGTCCGTGCCCCCACCTGAATAGGCAAACGTAGCCGACGTCCCCCCTGATAAGAATCAACGTACCACGGCATCGGGGCAGACTTGAGACAGGGCAGCCTGCTCCGGCACTGGTAAGACCGGCTGGCATATAATCTGCAAGCGGTCTTGTGCTGCCCCCTCCCGCCGCCTAAATCCATCGCATGCGTTTTCCTGCCCTCCTACTCGCTCTCACTCTCGGTTGCGCCTCGGTTTCGGCCAGCGGCGTTCAAGTCGTTCGGATCCTGCCCGAATACATGCCCGCCGATTCATTCGTCCGGATTTCCGAGTACTTCAACGGCAAGGAAAACACCCGCGGGGCCACCATACTGCGCACCCAGCCAAAATCGCGCGATGGCTTTTATTTTAACCTGCGCACCCAGACCGACGCCCCCATCGAATTGGTGTGGGTAATACTGGAAATTATCACACCGGCTTCAGCCGAAACCCGGACTGAGAGCTTCGCTGTTTCTCTACCTAAAGGCAGCCACCTCATTCGCTTAGGACTGACCGGCAAGGACTGGCCGAAAGCCAAAGATCGCCCCGCAGCATGGAAAATTCGCATCCTTGGGCTAAACGGCGCGGAACTTGCAACAGAGCAAAGCTACCTTTGGTCCAAACCCGACGCACCCACTCCTGTTAAACCCTCTGATTCCTCCTCCGTAAAGGTGGAGTGACGCCCCCCACCGCCCAATTCACATGGCTGATCTTTTCGCTCAATACGAACACGGCAAGTTTTACGACGAAATGTTTGCCTCCCCTGGGCAAACGCACCCGCACTACCGACGTTTGCAGGAAAGATTCGGCCAGATGGCGAATATGGCGGAGCTGATGGATCGCCAGCGTACCGCCGACCAGACGTTCATCGACCGCGGCGTCACCTTCACGGTCTATTCCGACAACGCCGGCACGGAGAAAATTTTCCCCTTCGACCTGCTCCCGCGCATCATCCCAGCCCACGAATGGGCCCACTTGGAGCGCGGCCTGATCCAGCGCATGCAGGCGCTCAACCTGTTCCTCGCCGACATCTACGGCGCGCAACGTATCCTCGCCGAGGGAATTATGCCGCGCGAGATGGTCGAGACATCGAAAAACTTCCGCAAGGAACTGGTTGGCTGCAAAATCGCCCGCGACCTCTACGTACACATTAACGGCTCCGACATGATCCGTGACGAGGCCGGCATGTACTCGGTTCTAGAGGACAACCTGCGCACACCCTCGGGCGTGAGCTATGTGCTCGAAAACCGCCAAGTGATGAAGCGGGTGTTCCCTAATCTGCTGCGCGACTACCGCGTGCGTCCGGTGGAAAACTACACCAACGACCTACTCAACCTGCTCGTCCACCTCGCCCCCGAGCACGTACCCGAGCCCACGGTGGTGCTACTCACCCCCGGCGTGTTTAACTCAGCCTATTTCGAGCACAGCTTCCTCGCTCGTCAGATGGGCATCGAGATCGTCGAGGGCAATGACCTGGTGGTGGTAGACGATAAAGTTTACATGCGCCGTACCCACGGGCTAGCGCCCGTACACGTCATTTACCGCCGCATTGACGACGATTTCCTCGACCCCACCGTGTTCCGCAAGGACTCGCTGCTCGGCGTGCCGGGGTTATTCGAAGCCTATCGCAAGGGCAACGTCGCGCTCTGTAACCCCATCGGCACCGGGGTGGCTGACGACAAGGCCGTGTATTACTACGTGCCTAAGATGATCAAGTTTTACCTCGGCGAGGATCCCATCCTGCCGAACATCGAGACCTTTCTCTCCGGTAATGAAAAGGAGCTGGGCTACATCCTCGCCAATCTTCCCAAGCTTGTCGTCAAAAGCGTCAATGAAGCCGGTGGCTACGGCATGTTGGTCGGCCCGCACAGCACCCAGACACAAATCGAGGAATTTAGAGCCAAGATCATAGCCCACCCGCGTAACTTCATCGCGCAGCCGACCATTGGATTGTCGCGCTGCCCCAGTGTGTGTGAAGGCGGCACCATCGAAGGTCGGCACATCGATTTCCGCCCGTACATACTTAACGGCGAAACGATCAAGATCATGCCCGGCGGCCTCACCCGCGTGGCGCTGCGCAAAGGCAGCCTGGTGGTCAATTCATCGCAAGGCGGCGGCTCGAAGGACACCTGGGTGCTCAGCGAAGAAAGCTCTACTTCGCCCGTGCCCGCTCCCGAAAAAATCATCGTTTAACCACCATGCTTTCCCGCGTTGCAAATCTTGTTTATTGGATGGCCCGCTACCTCGAGCGCGCCGAAAACACTGCTCGCATCGTTGATGTGAACGCCCAGCTCGTGCTCGACCTCCAGTCGCGCCAGGCTGCCGATGACCCCAAGTCCTGGGAGCCCTTGGTCTATGTCACCGGCGATGAGGACAAGTTCTTTGAACTCTACGGTGACGCCGTGACCGAACGTGCCGTCATCGAGTTCATGCTCTTCGATAAGCGCAATCCCAGCTCGTTGATCTCCTGCATCGCCTTCGCCCGCGAAAACGCGCGCTGCATCCGCGACCAGCTGTCCGGCGACGTCTGGGAGACGCTCAACACCTTTTACCTGAAACTCAAAAGCGACGACTTCGGTCGCTACGCTCAACTGGGCTCGGCCGAATACCTGAATCGGGTTAAAACCCAAATCCAACTCCTCTTCGGCGTGGCCGACTCGATGATCCCCCGCACCAACCTGTGGTGGTTCTTCCAACTCGGCCGGCACCTCGAACGCGCCGACAACACCTCGCGAATCCTCGATGTTAAATACTACATGCTGCTGCCCGA
>CANIXX010000020.1 GCA_947471115.1 Opitutaceae bacterium
GCGAAGGCCAGGAAGCGGTCGGCGTAAACGGCCGGAGTGACGGTGATCTTTTTCTTATCGGTGGGATTGCCCGGCAGATAGAGCTCGTTGCCCACCTCCCAGAGATCGACGCGGAGCCCGGCGGGCACGCCATCGGCGTGGCGCTCGGGGTGGTCGGGCTGGTTGGCATAGGCGACCCAGGCGGCGGCGTCATCGGGGGTACTGGTGCCGGCGTTGACGGTGATGAGCGGGCGGGCTCCGGCGGCGGCGACGAAACGGAGAAACTCGGGTGTGCCCATGACATTGGGCGAGTGGCCCTCGTCGGTCGGGTGGTCGCGCTCGGGACGTTTTTTGACCGGGCCTATGCCATCGCGCCAGAAGTAGAAATCGGAGAGGGTGCCGCCGGGGAAGCGTATGTTGTCCACGCCCTGTTCGCGCAGGAGGGTGGCCCAGGCGGGGTCCACTCTGCCGTCGGCGTCGCTGATGCTGTTGGCGTAGTTAAACCACTCCAGATTGGTGCCAAAGAGACCGCGCGGGACGGGGCGGAGGAGGGCGGTGGGATCGACTTTGCAGGTGAGAGTCGTGGTGGAGAGGCGTTGGGTGATGGGAACTTCAGTTTTGGGCGCGGCGTCGCAGTCTGTGAGGCTGAAGAGGGCGACGACGGCGAGGCTGCCGGTGCACAGAGTGGGCATCATGATAAATCGTAAAAATGGGTTCGGGCCGTTACGTGGACACATTAGGATAACTTTTTCACGGCTCAGCATCTTCGTGATTTAAATATGTAATTCTGCAACGGCCGGACTCTGTCCCCGCGCCCTCGAGTAACCCGTCATCTGGTGCATTGCTGCGCGCGAGCACAAAAAATCCCGCCGGCGGCTGGCGCGCGGCGGGATGAATGAACGAGGGGTTCCTTTCCGGTCTTAGGCGACCGGCTTGAGCGTGGCGCAGAACTTGGCCAAACGGCTCACGCCTTTGGCGATGATTTCATCGCTGGTGGCGTAGCTGAGGCGCAGGTAGCCTTCGGCACCGAAGGCACTGCCGGGCACTGCGGCGACTTTCTCGGTCTCCAAGAGGCGGGCACAGAAGTCGGCCGAGCTCAGGCCGAAGCTGGAGATGTTGGGGAACAGATAAAACGCACCCTCGGCGAGCAGGCACTTGATGCCGGGGATTTTGTTGAGTTCGGCGTGGAGGAATTTCCTGCGGCGATCAAACGCAACCAGCATGGTCTTCAGAGCGGCGTCGGTTTTGTCCTTTTCCGTGAGTGCGGCAACCGCGCCGTATTGGGCGAAGGTCGTGGCATTGGAGGTCATCTGGCTTTGCAGTTCAGCAATGGCCTTGGCGATGGGAGCGGGGGCCACCGTCGTGCCGAGACGCCAGCCGGTCATCGCGTAGGTTTTGGCAAAGCCGGAGACGATGATGGTGCGGGCAAAGGCTTCGGGGCTGAACGTGGCAGGGCTGTAGTGCTTGGCGCCATCATAGGTGAGATGCTCGTAGATCTCATCCGACATGATGTAGAGGTTGTGCTTGAGCGCGACGGCGGTGAGCGCTTCCAGCTCGGGCTTGGTGTAAACCGCGCCGGTCGGGTTGGACGGCGAGTTGATGATGAGCAGCTTGGTCTTGGGCGTGATCGCCGCTTCCAGTTGCGCGGGCGTGAGTTTGAAGCCGGTGGTGTCATCGGCGAGAACCAGCTTGGGCGTGGCACCGGCCAGTTTAACCATCTCCGGGTAACTCACCCAGAACGGGGCGGGAATGATCACCTCGTCGCCAGGTGAACAGACGGCCAGGATCGTGAGGTAGCAGGAGAACTTGCCGCCCGGGGAAACGATGAACTGGGAGGGGGCATACTTCAGGCCGTAGTCGGCGAGGTATTTGTCGGCGAGCGCCTGGCGCAGGGGCTCGATGCCGGGGGTGGGGGCGTACTTGGTCTTGCCGGATTTGAGGGCGGCGATGCACGCGTCCTTGATGTGGTCAGGCGTGTCGAAGTCGGGCTCGCCGGCAGCGAAGCCGCAGACGTCCTCGCCAGCAGCGGCGAGTGCCTTGGCCTTGGCATCGACGGCAAGCGTCGGCGAAGGCGATACGTTAAGGGCCCAGGAAGAAAGCGGAGCAGGTGCTTGGCTCATGAATTAAAAAGGAGAGCAAAAAATGCGGACATAAGAAAGGCAAGCCCCGCGCAAGGCGGAAACTTGCCTAGAAGTCGGCGGTTATATGACCGCTGACGAAGGCGTTTATTTGGCTTTCTTCTTGGGGGCGACGACCACGACGCTCTTGGCGGGCAGCGTGTCGATGGCCACGCGCAGGAGTTCGCCGACGCTGACCTGCTTCTTCTTAGCGGCCTTTACCAAGGTTGCCTTGGTTTGAGCGGGCAGGCGTACGGAAATCTGGCGGTGTTCGGGCGCATCGGACTCGTAGAGGCTGATGTCGAACTGGCTGATTGCATGGCGAATGACCTCGCTGGTGGTCTTGAGGCCAAGCTTTTTGCGGTGGGTTTCGATCTTTTCGATTAACGAAAGAGGGAGATCAAAAGTGAGCGGTGCCGGAGGCGGGGTGTTTTTTTTGGCCATGGAAGAGTGGTCTAGTTGAGAACCCAATAGCTGGGAAAAGTTCGTTTTGACCAAGGCTAAACAGCCTGGGTGCTTCAATAAAAATTTAAACCAAGTGTGGACAGGGACTCGGTGGGGAGACGGGCTCTGAGGTAGCGCGGTGCATTAGCCCGCAGGATTGCGTTGTGTTTTTTATCGATCGCCGAGGCGGGCTGAAGCACCGCGCTACGTTCGAGCCACCACGTTACTTGCTATGCCCTCTAGCGTGGCCGCAATGAGGGCATAGGCCTGTGGCGGAGTGCCGACGACATGCCAGGCGCGCGTGGTAATCGACGTTTCGACTTCGCGGCCGTGGTGAATCAGTACGGTGCGTACGCCCGCTTCGGCTCCACCGAGTACGTCGGCATCAGCATCGCCGGAATAAATCGCTTCGTGGGGTTGCACAGCGAGGCGCGAGAGTATCTCACGCAGGCCGCCCGGATGGGGTTTGTGCGTCGGTAAGTCATCGCCGCAGACCACGGTGGTGAAAAATCCAGTCAGATTGTGAGCGGTTAAAAGTGACTCGGTCGTCCGTCGATCACGGCCAGTCCAGATCGCCAAATGGAGCCCGCTGGCGTGTAGCATTTCCATGAGGTTTCTCATGCCATCGAAGGGCTGTACGAGAGACCCGTTTTCGAAGCCAAACGATTCCAGTCTGCGCATGGCTTCATCGGCTTTGGCCTTATCGCCGATGATATCCAAAAAGGTGCGTTCTGGCGGGCCGCCCAAACGCTGGAAAATCCCGGCCATATCCAGATCAGGCCGAAACGGGGCGAGCGCATGAGCGAAGGCCTGTATCACCAGCGGCATTGAGTCGAGCAAGGTGCCATCGAGGTCGAAAATGACCGCGCGAATGCCAGTCAAACGTTCAGGGGCGGGAGCGGATGGGGTGCTCATTGTGAGAGTCGGTGGATGCGCTCGGCTGGTGGTGGTGTGATGGCGCTACCCAATGCGGCGGAATCAAACAGAGCACCGGAAAAATCGAGGCCGAGAGCCGCGCCGGTGACAACAAACTGGGTTTTGTTGCGAGTGGCCTCGTCGCGCAAATCAATGGTTTTTACCATCCACTGGTCGTCCACCTTTTTGAGGTCGAGGACCGTGATGGATTTAAGGACGCGTTCCTCGGTGCCGATTTGTTGCGCCTGCACCAACGCGCCGAATTGGGTATCCAAATAAACGCGGACTCCCGTGAGTTCGGGTTTGAGCGCGACGATGTCGGCGGGCGGATAAACGAGAAACACGTGGGCGGGTCGGCCGCGAACGGGCGCGACACCCTCGAAGACAAAATCATTCCAATACAGGAAGGGCATTTGCAGGTCGAAGGCGGTGAGGTCGGTGCCCGCGAGCGGGGTGAACAAGGCGGACGGATCCAGCGCGCCGGGGAGCGTGCTGGTAGCTGCTGTGCCAGAGATCCAGACGGAGCCAGTGGCGCCGTTTTGCACGAGCAGGCGGCGGGCGGAAGCGCCCTCGACGGCGGGTAATTCCACGCGTGAGACCGGGCCGATTTCATTGCGGCCTCCCCAGAGACGACCGCCCTTGACGACGTGCGTCTCGCCGCGCCGAGGTAAAACGTGGAGTTCAAACTCCAGGAAGTAATCGCCTGAGATTCCTTGGAGGCGGAAGTTTTCTAGGATTTTACGGCCCTCGGCTTGGTCAGGTTGGCCGAATTGCACGTAGCGAGCCGGAGGGCGGTACCGTTTCGACTGTCCCCACGAGTCGAGAGGCGTCAGAGCGCTAAAAACAACAAGGCAGGCGAAAAACGTCGCCTGCCTTGAATGACTCGTCCGAAGGGACGCGAGGTACACGTGAATTAGTTTTTAGCGGCTTCGACCGGAACTACGCTCGGCAAGGCTACGCTGGGTGTGGACGGAGCAGCAGCCGGAGCGGCGGCAGGTGCTGCTGGAACGGCGATGGTGGGCAGCAGGCCTTCGGAGGTCTTTGCGTGTTTGGCCGCGTAAATGTTGGCCAAATACAGACCGAAGGTGAGCACAAAAAACAGGATGGCAGCGTTGATGGTGAGCTTCGTTAAGACGTTGCCGGTATCAGCGCCGAAGGCTGCTTCAGTGGCACCGCCACCGAGGGCCGCACCCATGCCGCCGTCGGTCTTGGCTTTCTGCGCCAGCACTACGAGGACAAGGAACACGGAGACGAGAATGAGGACAGCCGTGAAAAGCCAGATAAGGATATTAACCATGATGGAAACGGTCAGAGAGCCAAAGCGCCGGGATGTTGTCAATCGTCGGAAGTCATGAATCGAATTCGCGATTGAGGTGAGGCAAAGTGGCTAGTGATGGTGTGGAATTGGCCGGAGACGGCCAACGATACAGGGATCGGGAAATGTAGGTTTGGCCGTCTCGGCCAAGGGTTTGCCTAAATCTGGTAATCGCCCGGCTTGTCGTGGTCGCCCTTGGCTATCGGGCTGGCAACATCGACGCCAGTGGCGTTGTCGCGGTTGCGGTCGTAAAAAATACGCACGCCGGCCTGCGGCTTTGAGCCGGTTTGCTGGAGTAGCTGCGAGGCGCGCAACAAAGCTCGTTTGGTGCTCATCGTGAGGTTGGCCTCAGCAGGGAAAATGTTTTCGGCCCCAACCGTCTTGAGCGCCCCGCTTTTCCTGAGCACGAGTTCAACATCGGGATTGATGCCGCTGATGAGCAGATATCGGCCGGTTTTGCGGAGGTAGGCGTGCAGTTGTAACAAGGACATGACCGCCGTGGCATCGAGGTGGCGGGCGTTTTTCATACGCAGGATGACCACAATGAGGCCGTCGTTATCGGCCAGCAGCCGGACCTGTTCTTGAAACAAATCTGCGGCACCGAAGAACAACTCGCCCTCGACGTGAACGATGGAGATCGCCGCGTTACTGCGTTGCTTGCCGCCATTGAGTTCGGCGAGTTGGCCTTGCTCGTTGAAGCCGTATTCCACCAGTGCGGGCGCGCTGGCCTTGCGTAAAAAAAGTGCCAGCGAAACACCTACGCCCACATAAATAGCCGTGTCCAAATTCAGGAAAAACGCCGAGCATAGCGTTACGGCAAAGACGACTGCATCGGAGCGGGTCGCGCGCCAGGAGATGCGAATTTGCTCACGGTTGAGCATTTTTAGGCCGATGCGAATAAGGTGGGCGGCAAGACAGGCGACCGGGATCGAGTTGATCACCGGGGCGACGAAAAAAAGCGCCGCGAGCACCAGCAGGCTACTGAGCAAAGCGGAGACCTGGGTCTTCGCGCCGCTTTGCAGGTTGGTGGCCGAGCGGGCAAATGAAGCTGAACCGGGCATCGCGCCAAAAAAACTATTGGCGATGTTGGCCGAACCCATCGCAACCAACTCCTGGTTGGCGTCGAGGCGTTGACCTGATTGCGAAGCTAGCGTCTTCGAAATGGAAATGGCCTCCAGCATGCCGAGGATCGCGATGGCGAGGGCGGCACTGAGCAGCGGCGGCACGACCGACCAATCGGATTGGCTCAGCGGTATTCCTATGAACGAGGGCAATGCAGCCGTAAGCGCTCCTTCGTCCGCAATCGTGCGGATACCTAGAACCTTTAAGTCGAAGTGCTGCGTGATGAGCGACAAGCCGACAAGGCCGATCAACTCGACCGGCAGCCGGGGCCAAAACCGTTCGAGGATCCAGAAGATGAGCAAGGTCACGATCCCCATGGCCAACGGGTAGGGGTTGAAAGCAAACTGCATGAGGTGCTCAGCCGCCGCCTTGAGGGAATCCAGTGTACTGCCGTGCGCCACGGCGGTCCCGAGTAAGTGCGGTAACTGGCCGGCCGCCAGTAGCAGCCCGATCGCCGTGCCGTAGCCGATGATCACTGAGCGCGAAATGAACTGCGTGAGTTTGCCCATCTGCGACAGGCCGGCGATGCATTGAAACACACCGATCAGCAGCGCCAATATCAGGGCCAGTTCGGCGGCAGACAGGGCTCCACCACTGAGCG
Source organism: Opitutaceae bacterium (assembly GCA_947471115.1). Taxonomy (GTDB): domain Bacteria; phylum Verrucomicrobiota; class Verrucomicrobiia; order Opitutales; family Opitutaceae; genus Rariglobus. Next base: position 6,494 of record CANIXX010000020.1, read on the forward strand.
AATGCAGCGTCGCCGCCAGAATGATACTTACCGAATTGGTCGGCCCGAACACCATGTGCCGGGACGAACTGAACAACGCGCAGACAAATCCGCCGACCACCGCAGACATAATCACCATCAACGGTGGCAGGCCGGCGATGAGCGCAAACCCGATTGCCTGCGGAATGGAAACCAGCGAGACGGTCGCTCCGGCGGCAAAGTCCGCTTTTAACTTTGCCCAGCTATAATTCGCCAGCTCTTCGCGTAGCGGGAAACGCTCATTGAGCCACCGACGCGAGTGCCGCTGGATATGATCCAGGGCTGAGGCATCCGTCGGTGTGGCCATCGTCAGGCTTCGATCCCGAGCTTTTCAAGGATGCGCTGCAGGTCGTCATTACCCGCGTAGTCGATGACGATTTTACCCTTTTTCGGAGTGTGCTGAAGGGCGACCCGTGCGCCGAAGTGAGAAGTTAAGCGTTTCTCGATTCCGGCGACTGCTGAGGCGTCGGAGGCGGCGAGTTTGCGTACTGCCGAGGACTTGGTGGAAGGGGCGGGGGCACCGGCCTTTTTGGCCTGAACTAGTTTTTCAGTGGCACGTACACTCAAACCCTCCTCGATGACACGGCGGGCGATTAGGGCGCGTTGGGCGGGGTCTTCGATGCCCAGCAATACTTTGGCGTGGCCAACCGAGATGATGCTCTTCGAGACATAGCCCTGCAGCTCGGCATCGAGGGAAAGCAGGCGGAGGGCGTTTGCCACGGAGGCACGGCCCTTGCCGACGCGCTCGGAGGCGGCTTCCTGGGTGAGATCGAAGTCGCGGATGAGGCTGGCGTAACCGTAGGCTTCTTCGAGCGGGTTGAGGCCCTCGCGCTGAAGATTCTCGATCAGGCCGAGGGCGGCCGAAGAGGCGTTGCTCGCCTCGTGCAAGCGCACGGGGATGGTCTTGATTTTAAGCAGTTGAAAGGCGCGCCAACGGCGTTCGCCGGCGATGAGTTCGTATTTGTCGCCGGCCTTGCGCACCACGATTGGCTGAAGAAGACCTTCGCTACGGATGCTTTCGGCCAATTCGGATAATTGCGCGGGAGAGATTTCACGGCGGGCCTGATAGGGGCTTGGCACGATCAAACTCACGGCGATTTCGGCAAAGCCCGGGAAACTCGTCACGGTGGCAGCAGGTGCCGGCGCTGGAGGTTTAGCCGGAACGGCGGCGGAAATAATGCCGCCTAGACCACGACCGAGACGAGATTTGGGAGCTGCACACATGAGATTTATTTGCCTCCAGGAATGAAGAGCGTGTCACCGACGCGAACCTTGGAGGGATCGGTGATTTTGTTGGCGTTAATGATGTCGGAAAGTTTCCCGCCTGTTTTACGGGAGATGATCGAAAGGGTATCGCCTTTTTGGACCGTGTAGCTGGTGCCTTCCGTGGGGAAGTTGGACGTGAAGCTTGGGGTGGAGGCTACACGTTGGGCCTGACCCTTGGTGATGGAATCGAGGGCGGCGTTGGTCGCCTCGCCGAGTTTCTTGATTTGTGCGGCGGCGTTTGCGGAAGCGGCGGCATCGCCCGACTTGATGGCTTGGTCCAGGCTGGAGACAGCATCGTTGAGTTGCTGAACCGTGGCGTAAGCCTGCGCATTGGAGGTGGCGTTGGCCGTTTGGGTACGTAGCGCTGCGTTTTCACGCTGCAAGTCTTCGACGGTGAGCGTGAGCGAGCCCACCTTCTGGGTGAGAATGCGCACGTCTTCGCGAAGGTTAGCCAATTCGACGCCCACCGATTGCTGGGCCTGGGCCGTGAAGGTGATCAGGGCGAGGCCGGCGCCCCAAGTGAGGAATTTCAACATGAGGCCAGACGTTGCGGAAGTTTTTTGGCGAAAACAAGACCTAGCAACCGGCCCCACGCCAGAAGAGGTTCTACGGTAAGTGATTTTAGGGCTGCCAGAGAGGGACTAGCGTCTCGGCGCGGACCCAGCCGGTCTGTCCGTCGGCAAAGCCCACCCGGCGCCAGCCGAGGAACGTTTTGTCGGTGGACGCCACCACGCCGACTGCCAGCGGGGTTGATTTTTGCGGCGTATCCAGCTCCGTGGGGATCGAGCGTAGCATGGTGGGCTTCACCACCACCACGGCATGGGCGTCCGCGAGTGGGCCGTAGGTTTTCAGGCTCAATCCGGCGGCGAGTGCCAGAAGGATTGAGACGGCAAAAAGGGTGCGCACCAGCCAGCGAGGCCAGGATTTTGGGCTGGGGTGGTAAGCGGCATAAATTCTCAGGGCAAGGGCCACAGCAGTGAGCCAGGCCGAAGCGAGAAGCGCGGCTTGCCACTGGGTGGGCGAGGCGAGGCGGGCCAATTTAGCGGTCGGCGCGTCAGTCAGGAAGGGACTTAGCGAGGCCGGGGTAACACCGGCGGCTTTCCAGGCGTAACCGAGGTGCCAGTTAACTGAGGCGTTTTGGGGCTGTTGAACGAAGGCGGCGAGGGCGTGGCCAGCGGCTTCGTTGGCTCGGTTTTGTTGGATCAGGGCGAGTGCGAGGTTGTGGTGCGCAGCCCAGTCTGTCGGTGCGGTTTTAAGCTCGGTGCTCCACGCGGTTTCAGCGGCTGCAAAATCACCTTTGGCGTAGGTGTCGCGGGCGTCGGCGGCTTGGCTTTCAGGAGTGGACAACACGACTGCGGCGAGAATGAGAAGCGGGAGCAGGTTGCGTGGGATGAACAGCTGCCACGTGGAAAACGCGGGGGCGGGACGGGCGGCGAGGGCCTTTTGCGCACGGTGTATCCAGTCGGTGGGGAGATCCGCCGCACCGTAAAGCGTGCGGTCGGCTTCGGCCCACAGCGTGGACCAGGTGGTGTCTGTGAAGTGGCCGGGCGTGGGCACGGCGACGGCGAGTTTCCAAATGATGGCGGTGTCGCGCTGCCAGGCGAGGATGTGGGCGCTTTGAGTCGGGGATTTTGAGCTGTTGGCGAGTTGGCTCAGGATGGCGCTCAGGCGGTCGTGGGCCTCGCGCAGCGGGCGGCCCGGATCGGTTTGGCGGGCGCGGCGGCGAGCGAGGGTGAGCCAGAAGCCGAAGGGCAGGAGGGCGGCGGAGACCAGGCCAAGGAGAAGGCTGGAGGTTGCGAGCGGGCTGGCGCTGGTGCCGGACGGAGGTAGCGGATCGCGAGGAATAGCAGCGGCGGGGGCGGCGGAACGTTCAGCAGGCAACTTTGCTCGTTCGCCGTTCAGTGGTCCGGCGGCTCCCGTGGGTGCTTGAGCGCTTGGGGCGGAAGGCTGGCCGTTGGCTGCTGCGGGCGTATCAGCGACTTGGATTGTGACCGCAGGAGAGGACAGGGTTTCGTAGGCACCCTTGCTTGGGTTAAATACAACGACGCTTACAGGGCCTAAGGTGTAGCTGCCGGCGCGGGTTGGGATCAGGATAATGTCCTCAGTAATCGAGGCGTCGAAGAGCGCGTTGTCCTTGTTGGTGCGCTTGGCTTGGGGTTGCACGAGGCGGAAATCCTTGGAGACCGAGCGGGAGGGCAGGCCGCTAATGTCCGGCCAGTTGCCTGTGCCGTCGAGGGTGAGGGTCCACGTGATGGGTTCGCCGATACCGGCGGTGGCGGGCACGACTTTGGACTCAAGGGTGAATTTGCCGACGGCACCCGTGAAGCCGGCCGGAGCCGGGGCGGGCAGGGGACGCACGGTTAGGCTGGCTGGCTGGCTGGTGATGGAAAACTGATCGAGGCTCTGGCGTGCAAACAGGCCGAAACCGGAGGGTGCTCCCGTGGTGAGGTTAACTAACTGGGTGGCGGGGCTGAGCGCGACCGAGCCGGGCGTCTTGGCGTAGGCGCGGGTATTATAAGTGATCGTGAGGCGCTGCTCGTTGTTAACGTTGTTTTCGGTGGCCTCGGGTTTGCTCCACGGCTCGACGTTCAGGGGCGCGGGCGACCATTCGGGTTCAGCGCTGCCGAGCTGGTAAAAATAGCGACGGGTTGAATTAAGCGTGTAACTAAGTGGGAAAACCTCGCCGGCCCAGACTGAACCTGCTGGCAGCGAAAAGCGCGTTTGCACAATCGAATCGAGGGACACGTTGGACTGGCCAACGGTGGCGTCACCGATTTCAAACTCGGCGGCCGCCACCGTTTGTCGGCCCTTGTCGGTGTCGACTTGGAAGGCGGGAATGCGGATCGGCCGTCGCTCGTTAGGGCGCACTTGGTAAGTGAGTGTGATGGTCTTGAGCGAGGTGGCCTTGAAGTTGACCACGGAGTAAGAGCTGGCCGTGGAGCGGGTGGGTTGGCCCACAAAGCTGAGCCCAGGGACGCTCGGTAATTTGAACGTGTCGGCAGGTTCGCATTGCTCGAAAATCAGGCTCAGTTCGCTGGTCTGGTTGAGTGCGAGCGTGCCCGCACCGGGCTCCCAGCGCACCGTTTGGGCGTGCAGGGATACGGTGAGGCCGACGGCGAAAAAGGTGAGGAATGTGAGGAACGAGCGGAGCATCGGGACGAAAGTGCGGGGGGGGCGGAGGAATGTTGGACGTTGCCAGGAGCTCACCAGTCTTTGCCCTTGGTGGCAGGTTGGTCTGAGGCGGGGCCTTGTAGGAGTTGAAAGAGACGGGCAGGGGAATCGCCCTGTTTCACTTGATCTAGTTTTTGTAACGGGATCGTGAGGTTGGGATCTTGGCGGGCCGGATCGGTGGAGGGTTGCTCAGAAGCGCCGCCTGCCTGCTGCATTTCGCCGGGCTGGGGCTGGTCGACGGGGGGCTTGGCCGCCTCGGGCTGAGTTTTTTCCGCGCTGCCGTCTTTGGGGGGCGGCTGTTTGGCTGGATCGTCTTTCATGTCGCCAAAGGCGGACTGGCCGGGAGAGTCGGGTTTCTTGTTTGAATCCTTGGGGGGCGGGGACGAATCGGAGGGTTTTTCACCTTTGCCGGATTGTTGATCTTCGGACTTCGATTCATCCGGTTTAGCGCTTTGGTCTTTGTCCTTTTCTGGTGGTGGGGAGGAATCGCCCTTGTCGCCGGATTTATCCTTCTGGTCGGCTTTATCTTTTTTGTTCTGCTCGGGTTTTTTGTCGTCCGGTTTTGATTGGTCGGACTTGGGCGGGTCTTTTTTGGGCAGGAGTGCTTCCAATTGCTCACGCAAGGTGGGCCAGTCGGCGGTCTTGGGGTCGAGCGCTGAGCCTGAGGCGACTGCGGCGAGGGCGTCACGTACAGCGCCTTCGGGAACGGGTTGCTGGGCTGCTTTAGTTCGTTCGCCGTAGGTGAGGGTGGTGCGGGCGAATTCGGCCAAGTCCGTCGCGCTGGGATTCGGGAGCGTGGCGAGGCGGGTAACCAGCTGGGTTACGGGCGCGGCCAATACGGCTGGTGTTGGCGGAGGCGTGGGTTCGGCGGCATTTGCGGGCGGCGATGGCCAGAACAGGGTGCTCAATAATCCGAGGGCGATCGCGGCGGACTTGGCGGGCGAGGGGGCGAGTTGAATCTGGCGTGGCCTTGGACGCACCGGGAATTCACGCCAGAAACTGAGCAGCATCAGGATCAAGGCGGCGGCGAGCGGCCACTGGTAGCGCTCGGCGAGGCGCACGCGGTTTTTCTCTAAAAACTCGCCGCGTTTGCCCTGCTCGACCGTGCCCTGAATTAGTTGTGCGAGGTCGACCCAGCCGCTGGCATCGGCATAGACGCCGGAGGTTTTATCGGCGAGTTCGCGCAAACTGGAGGGGTTGAGTTTGGAGAGAACAACCGCGCCGCGTTCATCTTTAACAAACGCGCCGGAACCGTCGGGGATCATTGCGCCCGCGTCGGTACCGACCCCGAGAGTGAGAATGCGGATACCTTTGGCTTTAAGTTCTTCGACGTGTTTTTGCCATGTTTCGGACTGGGCTTCGCCGTCGCTGAGAACGATGAGAAAGCGGTCGGCCGCGCTGGAGTTACCGAAGGCAGAGAGGGTGGTTTCGAGCAGGGCGTCGTAATTGGTGCCGCCCTCGGGCAGGTAATCGGGGCTTAGAACCGGCAGGAATTCGCGGAGTATCTCGTAGTCGGAGCTCAGCGGACTTTGCAAAAAGGCGGTGCCGGAAAAAACGACGAGCCCGACGCGCTCGCCTTTGAGCCGTTCGAGCAGGCTGGTGATGAGCAGGCGGGCACGTTCCAAGCGGGATGGTTTAACGTCTTGCGCCAACATACTGCGGGATAAATCGAGCGCGATGATGATCTCGCGAGCCTGGTCGAAAACGGGCTCATCGAGCTGGCCCCATTGGGGGCGGGCGACGGCAAAAATCGCGGCGACGAGCCCAAGGGTGAGGAGCAGGCGAGCACGGGGTGCGCCGCCTCGCGCTGACGGAGGTCCGAGAACGAGGGACGACTGGCGGGCTTCGGCTTGGTGGATTTTGGGGCGCAGGTTAGCCGAGACGGTGCGCCGACGCAGCAGGTCGAGCGCGAGCAAACCAAGCGGGATGAGTAACAACCAAAAAGCGTGGGGCCAGTAGAAGCTCATAGGGAAACCGGCGGGCGCGGGGTGGTGGCGGGCGGGGTGTTGAGGTCGCCGGATTTAGCCCGGCGTGCGGCGCCGGACACTCGCCAGGAGGCGGTACCGGCGACTAGCGCGGCGAGCAGCAAGCTCACAACACCCGGCACGGCGACCCACGGAAAAAGCTCTGTGGTGAGCAGAAAACTCTTGGCCTGAAACTCGATTTTTTGAGCGCGGTCGATGGCCTTGAAGGCGGAGGCGATGGTCTTGGAGTCGTCGGCGCGGTAAGCACTGCCACCGGTGAGATTGGCGATCTCGATGAGCATGCTTTGGTCAAGGTCGGAGGCCATGCGGGTGTAACCGACTTTTTTCCCGCTCTGGTCAAAGACAGGAAAGGGCACCAGCCCGTCGCGGCCGGCACCGATGGTGTAAACGGGGATACCGCGACCTTTGGCTACTGCGGCGCTTTGCATTGGAGTGAGCGCGCCCCGGTTGTTGGCCCCGTCGGTGAGCAACACGGCAAAGGCGCCCTTGCGCAGCCCATTTTGTTCGCGCGCCGCTTGTTCAAGTCGGGTCAGGGCGAGGCCTAGGCCGTCGCCAATGGCGGTGCCGTCTTCGATCAGGCCGATCTTGAGTCGCTCGACTTGGCGGGCCAGCCAGTCGTGGTCAAAGGTCAACGGGGCGAGCGTGTAGGCGCGCCCAGAGAAGACCACGATGCCGATGCGGTCATTGGGGCGCTGCGTGATGAAGGCTTGGATAACCGGCTTGATGGCCTGCAGCCGGTTGAGTCGTTCGCCGCCCTTTTCGAAGTCTTCGGCCTGCATCGAGCCGGAGAGGTCGATTGCCAGCATGATGTCGTAGCCTTGGCTGTGGATCTCGCGTTTGTCTTCGACCCGCTGCGGGCGGGCGAGCGCGACGATCACTAGGATTAGTCCCAGACCGGTGAGTCCGGCTGGCCAGCGCGAGGGCGAAACCCGCGAGGGCCGGTGCCAGGCGGAGGCAAAGGGCACCAACAGCACGGGAACGGCGCGGCGTCCGCGAAGCCACACGACGGCCGGAATCAGCAGCAAGGCCAAAAGCCAGGCCGGATCGGCGAGCCGGAAGTTAAAAAAATCGAACGTCCAAAAGCCGACGAAAGCGGGCAAATAAAATGGAGCTCCCACAAGGGCTGAAATCATTTTGGCGAAGGGCGTTTATTACCTGTGGAGTGGGCGTGTTAGTGCGCTTGGCGGGCGTGGAAAAAGCGCACCAATGCGTCGAGGCGGTCCTCTTCGGTGCCCACGACCAGGCGGGTCAGCGTGTCGGGAAACAGCTCGCGCCAAGTCGCGTCGCGTTGCTCGCACCAACTGGCGTGAGCCGCCCTTTCGGCAGTGGAGTTTTCCAGCGTGACGAGTTGTCCGCTCACCGGATCGTAAGCGGCGAAGGCGTCCCCTTCGGGCAGCTTACGATCCCACGGATCATCGACGCGGAATCCCATGGGTTGATAGCGCTTGCGCATCACGGCCCAGCCGTCGGGCGCGACACGCGGGGCGAAATCCCCCAGCCAGATTAGGATGCTGTGGCGGGGCGCGGCGCGGGCGAGCAGGCGCCAAGGAATGTCGCTGCGAGTTTGGAGCTGTGAGCTTGGAGCTGTGAGCTGCGGAGCGGGAGCGCCGAGCAACGATGCGGCGGCGTGGAGAATCGGACCGCGACCGCGCACCGGTTCGCGCAGGGTGTAGCCATCCGGCTTGGCATGGAGGAAGCCAACCCGGTCGCGATTCACCGCGCCGAGGAGCATCACCAGTCCGGCCAGTTCTAGCAGCGCCTCGCGTTTCGATTGGGCGCCGGAGCCGAACTGCAGGCTGGGCGTGTCCTCGAAAACGATCATCACTGTGACCTCGCGCTCCTCGACGAATTTCTTGCGGTAGGGTTCGCCGAGGCGCGCGGTCACGTTCCAGTCGATGTCGCGCACGTCGTCGCCAAATTCGTATTTGACCACCTGGTCAAACTCCATGCCGCGTCCGCGGAACGCCGAGCGGTATTCGCCGCTCAGTACGTTCTCCACCGCATGACGCACGCGCCACTCCAGCTTGCGCAGCAAGGCGAGCGGGGAGGCGGGGGCTGCACCGGGGGTGATGGGAAGCGGGCTGGGCACGGTTTTAAAATCGTTCTTGTTCTCTTACTCCAACTCGTTCTCTCGCTCGTTTGCTCCTGGTCTGCGGCGGATTTATGAGGCCAGAACGAGTAGGAGTAAGAGAACGAGAATGAGTCGGCGGCTGAGATCAGGCGCGGGGCACCGGGGTTTTCCGGATGACTTCGGCAATCAGGTCGTCGGCGGTGATTTCTTCGGCCTCGGCTTCGTAGGTCAGCCCTACGCGGTGACGAAGAACGTCGGGGGCGATTTCCTGAACCAAGCCGGGCGAAACGTAGTCGAGTCCGCGCAACCATGCCAAGGCGCGTGCGGCTTGGTAAAGCGCGAGCGAGGCGCGCGGCGAGGCGCCGAAGCTGAGGTAACGTTTCCCTCCAGCCACCGGTGCGGCCAGTTCGCGCGTGGAACGTACCAGGGCGAGGATGTAACTTTGGACCGTGGGAGAGAGGTGAACTTTGTCCACCTCGCCGCGCAGTTCGAGCAGCTCTTCGCCATTGGCCACGGCGTGCAGCGCGGGCTGGCGGGTGACCTGTCCCCACCGTTGCATCATAATGGATTCCTCGTCCAAGGTCGGGTAGTCGACGATCAGCTTGAACAAAAAGCGGTCCGTTTGCGCCTCGGGCAACGGGTAGGTGCCTTCCTGTTCGACGGGGTTCTGCGTGGCCATGACGAAGAACGGCTTGGGCAGCAGGTGGGTTTGGCCACCGATGGTGACTTGGCGCTCCTGCATGGCTTCCAGCAGGGCGGACTGCACTTTGGCGGGGGCGCGGTTGATTTCGTCGGCCAGAACCAGGTTGGCGAAGATCGGCCCACGATGGGCGGTGAAGGCGCCGTCTTTGGGGGAAAAAACCATCGTGCCGACCACGTCGCTGGGCAGCAAATCGGGGGTGAACTGCACGCGCTCGAACTGGATGCCGAGGGCGGTGCCCAGGGATTTAATGAGCAGGGTTTTGGCGAGACCGGGCATGCCTTCGAGCAGCACGTGGCCGTTGGCTAGTAGGGCGACGAGTAAGCGCTCGACGACTGCGTCTTGGCCGATCACGGCTTTGCCGATTTCGTCGCGGAGTTTTTGGGACCAGGTGGGACCAGTAATCATGAAGGAGGCGGTGGGTGGGTGGCTTTAAGCGGAGTCGGGGGACAAGCTTGCGCAAAAAATGTTCCACTGAGAAAAAGGAGCCTCCGTGGATTTACCAACTCAAATTCAAGACCGTCTGGATGCACTCGGTGTCTTGGCGGCTGACATCGAGGAGCGGTTTGTGCGCGGTTCGGGGCCGGGCGGGCAGAAGATCAATAAAACCAGCTCGACGGTATGCGTAAAACACCGGCCTACGGGAGTCGAGGTGCGTTGCCAGCGCGAGCGTTCGCAGGCTGCCAACCGCGAAACGGCGTGGGCCGAGTTGTGCACTAAATTGGAAACCATCCTGCGCGTCGCCGAGCTGGCCCGCCAGCAAGCGGTGGCCAAAACACGCCGCAGTACGCGCAAACGCAGTAAGCGCCAAAAGGCCATTTCTGTGGCAGGCAAACGGCACCGCGCCGAAATCAAGGCCGGTCGCGGCCGACCCGCGCCGTAATGGGCTTTGAGCGGGCTGCGGCACCTCCCGTGGATGCGAATGGCAGCAGAGCCGATGGCTTACTGCTTGCGCGCACGGGCGGACGCTTCGTTATTGGTGCCCCATGGCCCGCCTCCCACTCGAAGATAATTTTACAGACGTCATTGCCAAAGCCCAGACTGGGCTGCGGATCTCCGATGAGCAGCTGGCCACGCGCGCCGAAATCAGCATGGAGGATTTGCTCGCGGTAAAATCCGGCCACCTCCTCGATGCGGTCATTCGCCGCATTGCCCGTCATTTGAAGCTGGGCACCAATGCGCTGGAGGCGCTCGCCCACAAACGCTTTTACCCGACCGCCCCGATTTTTTCCCGCGGCCTGACCCTGTTCAACACCCCGCAGGGCGAACAGACGGTGAACAACTACCTGATCTGGGACGCGCGCTCGCGCTTCGCCGCGGTGTTTGACACCGGGACCAACGCCGAGGCGCTCATCGATACGATCCAGGCCGAGCATCTGGATGTGCGGCATATTTTTATCACTCATACGCATCACGATCACATTGCCGCGCTGCCGGCGTTGGCGGCGGCTTGCCCGCGGGCCGAGGTGTGGTCGAGCGAGCTGGAGCCGGTTGATTTCCCCGGTGCCAAAACGTTTAAGGAAAACGCCCATTTTCATGTCGGCGACGAGCTGGCCATCAAGACGCTGTTTACCCCGGGGCATTCACCTGGTTTGACCACCTTTTTTGTGACGGGCTTGAGCTGGCCGGTGGCGATTGTGGGCGACGCATTATTCTCTTCCTCGATCGGTGGCAGCGCCGAGCATTACTCCGAGCAGTTGCGCAATGATAACGAGAAAATCTTCACTCTGCCGCGTAACACCGTGATCGCTCCGGGGCATGGTCCGATGACCACCTTGGCGCTGGAAAAGCTGCACAACCCCTTCTTCGCGCGCCAATAATTGGTGCGGGCCGGCTAGGCACCTGGATGTTGCCGGGCTGTATCCAAACGTTCACGTGATCCAAGCACCAGGCTTTAGATGCTTAGGTGCAAAGGCTGCAGCGGAGACGGCAAAGCAAAGCCGTTTTTGCCTAGTAAAACTGGCCCTGCGATTACTTCTCTAATTTGACCTGATAACGAATGAGGGAACTGCCTTCGAGGCGGCTCAGTTCGGCTAGGGCGATTCGTAGGTTTACCCGAGCGAGTAGTTCGTTAACACGCGCGGTGTCGTAGTCGCGACGGGCGTCTTCCACGAAGCGATAGGTTGAGCGGCCGGCTTCGTAGCGGGCTTTTTCGGCTTCGAATTGTTTGCGGCTGAGCTCGGTTGCCAAAATCGAAACGGTGACAGTTTCGCGGTTGGTATCGACCGCACGAACGGCGGCGCGCACGTCGACGAGTAAGTTCTGATCGAGTTGGGCGATTGCGGTTTCTTGGCGGGTGAGGTTGGTGCGGGCCTGGCGGTATTTGGCGCGTTCGGCGCGCAGCCCCCAGGGTATCGAGAGGGTGAGGTCGACCTGCCAATCGTAGGAATCACCGGAAGCGGAGCTATTCAGCGCGCTGGTGGCGTTGCGGCGGTCGGCGCCATTGAGGCCCACTGCGGCACCCAAATCGAGGGTGGGCAGGCGGTTGTTTTTGGCGACGGCAAGGTCGAGTTTGAGTTGTTCGGCGAGTAGTTGGTTGGAGGCCAATTCGGGGGCGTTTGCCAAGGCCAGCGCGTAGGACTGGTCGAAGGACACCGCCGGTGCGGGCTCATCCGAGAGTCGGACTGGGCCGGGGCGTTGGGCGTTGGCAAAGCGTCCGACTAGGTTGAGCAGGGAGTCTTCACGGTCGCTCACCGTTTGTTCGGCGAGCAGGAGGTCGCGGCGGGCGTTGGCCACGCCGACTTCGGCTTGTAGGACGTCGAGGCTGGTGGCGACTCCGGTGCGCTGGCGGGTCGTGTTTTCTTCAAACAGGGTCTGGGCGACCTCGAGGCTGAGTTTGCGCACGACGAGTTGTTCGCGGGCGAAGGCGAGGATGTAGTAGGCGGACTCGACGTTGCGGATCACGGTGAGTACGGCGTCCTTAAAATCGTACTGGGCACGGGTGACGCCGAGGCGGCTTTTTTCAACTGCGGCCCGGGTGATGGTCACCCCGAAGCCCTGCAGCAGCGGTTGTTTAACCGAGAGCGCAAGGTCGCTGTTATAAACGGGGTTGAACAGCGGCGGGGCGACAAAGGGAGACTCTTTGCTGCGATCCAGCGCGGTGCTGACGGTAGCCTTGGCACCGGAGGCCAGGAGCTGCGTCACGCCGAGCGAGGCGGCTTGGTCGCGGGTGTTGCGTGTGGGGCTGACGGTGGAGTCCTTGGCTCCGGCGGCGACGACTGAGGAAAAGAGCGTCGGATCGAAACTGGCGTCGGCGGTGATGACCGAGTCGCGGGCGTTCTGTGTGGCGAAAGCTTGGAGCTGAAGGTCGAAATTCTGGTTGAGCGCGCGGGCAACGCATTCCTCCAGAGTGAGCGGGGCGGGAGTCGGCGCAGGGGCGGGCGCAGGTGTTGGCGCGGGCGCGGCCAGTTGGGCGCGGGCGGGACTCGTTACGAGGGAGGCCAGCGCGAGCGTGAAGAAAGCGACGGGCGGGAGTCGGAGGGGGGGGAACATCGGGGTAAAAAGGGAGGCTTATTGGCGTTCCAGCTCGGTGTCGGAGATGCGTTTGAAAACGGTGAAGCCGGCTTGTTTGGCTTTGGCGATCGAGAGCGGGGCTAGCAATTTGGGCGTGTTAACCGGTTGCACGATGACGCGATTGACCGCTTGGCCGCAGGTGGGGCAGGCGGTGAGCGCCGGGTCGCTGGCTTCGTGCCGGTGGTCAAAGCCGTCGCCGCAGAGTTTGCAGGGGCATTTGACGGGGGCGTAGCGGTAAACGGGCATGGCAACGGTAGCGAAACGGGGGCGGTTGAATTTGGCCAGCCTGGTTTACGCGCTCGCTGAGGCATAAAAAAGGCGGGCCCGTTTGGGCCCGCCTAAAAACTCAGCCAGTGTTTTTTCTTACGGGGTGGCTGGAGCCGATTTGGCCAGCTCGGCGGTCACCAGTCCGGAGAGGACGTCACTGCCGTTACGTGAAGCGGTGTAGGCCGCCAAACGCGTGCGGGTCTCGGTAAATTGGGCGGACGCCGGATCGGCGGCAGGTAGCTTTTTGTCTGCTGCGTAAACGATCAAGCCCTGCTCGACCGTGGTTACCATCGGGGACAGAGCGCCCTTGGGCAGGTTCTCGATCGCGTTGTAAATGCTGTAGTCGAGGTCCTGAGGGGGGTTGGCCAACGTGAATGCAGGCCAGGTCTTGACGTCGAGTTTGGCGGGGATGGTGGACGCGCAAGCAGCCACGGCCTTGGCGAGGGTGTCGCCGGCTTTCAAGCGAGCCTCAAGTGCGGTGCGCAAGGCGGCGCCGGCCTCCGAAAAGCGCTTGCGCTTCTCAGACTCCAGGTAATCGGCCGTGACGCGCTCTTTAACCTCTGCAAGGGCGGGCTGGCGGGCCGGCAGGGTTTCGTTCCAGACGAGGATAGCGGCACCGCGGCCTGTTTCGACTGGGTCGGAGAAGATACGCTGCGGGCCAGTTTTGAGGGCTTCGTCGGCGACGCGGCGATTGGTGCCGAGCTCGGTGGGAATGGAGTCGGCGTTGAACGCAGGCAGGGTTTTGCGACTGAGCTGGCGGGCGGCGAGGAAGCTGTCGAGGGTGGCGTCGGAAACCTTGCCATCATACAGCGCCACGGCGAAATCGCCGGCGGCATCATTTGCCAGGGCTTGGGCACGCTCTAATTTGTAGACCTCTTCGACTTGCTTGCGGGCGGCGGCGAAATCGGCATCGGGCGTGGAAACGGCAGCGGGCTTGTCGCCGAGGGGCTTGAGGAAGCGGGCGCTGTTGGCGTCGTAGTAGGCGCGCAATTTTTCTTCGGTTACGGTCACCTTGCCAATGAATGCGGCGGAAGGGAAATCGATGTAGCTCACGCCTACCTTGGGGCCGATCTCGTAGCGGGCACCGTTAAATTCCATGAATTTAGCCAAGGCCTCGGGGGTCACGTTGATGGCTGGGCTGAAGCTCGGCAGGTCGATCGTGACGGCTTCGAGGGTCCAGGTGGTGTTGCCTCGGTTGAGCTGCTGTTGGACATCGGAAGGTAAAACATAGCCCGGGCCGGAGAGCAGCTTGAGCACTTGCTGATAAGTCACGTCGTCGGCGATCACGCGGGTGACGTCGCTTTCGCGCAGTTGCGGGTTGATTTTGAGGTCATCGCGGAATTTAGCGTACACCTTGGCGTCGAATTTGCCGTCGGGGCCGGCGAAGGCGCGCAGCGTCTGAATGTGGAGAGCAAGGTCGTCGTTGGACGGGGTGGGCAGGTTGAGTTCGCCGGCTAGGTGGAGGGCGGCCAGACGCTGGAGTGCGTACTGCTGGAACTGCCCCTCGCTGCGCATCTGCATGCCATGGAGTTGCACGCTCAACGAGGCATCGCTGACCAGCTCTTTGGTGTCCTCGGCGGCGGCTAGGTTAATCCCAAAGTAGGGGCGGGCAGGGGTCTGCTTGGCGACATGACCAAAGCCGGAAGAGGCGTTGGTGATGAAGACGAAGGAGACGATGACCAGAATGAGCAGAGCGAGAAACAGCCACTTGAAGTGCTGCTGGAAGGTACGTTGGATCCAGGAAATCATAGAGGTAAAAGGGCCGATGGTGAGTGGAGTGCGGGATGATTCAAGAGCCGAATACACGGCTTTTTTCAGGGTTAACGCATCGCGATTTTGAGTGCGCAACTGATATTTGTCTTCTACGGAGCGCGCCCGGAACACCGTGCGAGAAGCGCATTTTTTCGCCTTAAAATGGTCGCGGGGATATCCGCTTAGGTTTCATTCATTACCGCCAAGGAGAGGGGAATAATCCGCTCCAAGGCATAAAAACTGCCGAGCATTGACTTGTCCCCGAGATGGATGGGAAGCCAGATTTCCGTTCGGTAGGTGGCGAGAAGTGGCTGCCAGAACGGGGAGCACAAAACCGGCGCCTCACGTCGATAGCACAAACATGGCGTATCCAGCCATGCCGGCCAAGCCAAGCCCGGCCGCTACACCGACGCCGATAAAGTTGATAAATACGGTGCTAAAATAGAGTCCAATTGAACCCAGTGCAAAACTCGCCATGGGGGTAGTCTGGCCGTGTGACCAGAGGATGACGCCGACCATGCCTATGCCGAGGGTGGCGCTCAAACGAACAAGCGGGTATGCCTGAGTGACTTGAAGGAATAATAGGAGTGCAAGTACGGCCTGGCCAACACCGAGAATAGCCAGTGGTTTGAGCAGCAGGCTATCCACATCAAGCTGCGTTAAAATGTCGATGGAGGGCATGCACAGGGCGGCTGCGCTGATGCATAGGATGATGGTCGCAGACCAGCGGCCAATGACAGCGGCGCGCTCGCGGGCGAGGATCGGGTCGAGCTTGTCGGCAGTTTCCGCGGTGCGCCCATCGGCGGCGGCGAGCAGTTGAACGACTGAAATCGGGGCGGCGTTAGTGTCGGTAACATTGAGCGTTTTAAACGTCGTTTTGGCCTTCAGCTTGAGAGCCACTTTTTGAGGGAAAATAATCGCGCAGACCGCTGGATTGGTCTCAAGGGCAACCCACTGTTCGGTACCGGAGTCGTAGTAAAGCGTCTCCTTGGTGATTTGGCCGTTTTCGGCCAAGGACACCATGTGCTCGTGGTTAAACGGCCCACGGGCTTCGGTTTCGGACGCGTTTCGGATGTAGAATTCCTGCGTTGCCATATGGGGTAAGTGTTGGGTTGAACGTGTTTCGGTGCGGGTGGGGCCGCAAGCGTTGTTTTGGCGGCCGACGCCGTTGGGTCACATGCGATTGACTGTGCGCAAGCCAAGGAGTTCGAGGCCGGTTTCTAGCACGAGAAGCGTACGCGCACAGAGCAGTAGACGGCGGGCGCGAACTGCGGGGTCTTCGACCGCGACTTTGTCGGCGGCGTAAAAAGCGCTAAATTCGCCCGCGAGCTCGTAGAGGTAAAGTCCGAGAAAATGCGGCCGCAGTCCGGCGGTGGCCAAAGCGGTCGCATCGGCGAACTTCACCAGTTTACGGGCCAGTGCCAGTTCGGCGGGAGTCTCGATTGCGTTGGCCGCAGCCTCAGTGACGACATCCCCAGGAGTGGCTTCGAGTTTGCGGAAAATGGAGCGGATGCGGGCGACCGCGTAGAGCAGGTACGCGGCGGTGTTGCCCTCCAATGAAATCATTTTGTCCCACGAAAAGAGGTAGTCGCTGGAGCGGTTTTGGGAGAGGTCCGCGTATTGGACCGAGCCGATACCGATGATCTCGGCGATCTGGGCGCGCTCAGCCTCGGGCAAATCGGTGCTGCGTTCATCGACCAGACGACGGGCGCGTTCGATCGCCTCGCGCAGCAGGTCCTTCAACTTGATGTTTTCGCCGCTGCGGGTTTTGAGTGGCTTGCCGTCCTCGCCGAGCACCGTGCCGAAGGCGACGTGTTCAAGGTGCGGGCAGACGCGGCCGGTTTTATCAAACCACTTTTGGGCGGTGAGAAACAGTTGCTGGCAATGGTCGCCTTGGCGCGAATCGATCACGTAGGCGGCGGCATCGGCCTTGAGTACTTCTTGGCGGTAGAGGATGGTGGCGAGGTCGGTCGAGGCGTAGTTAGCCGCGCCGTCGGATTTGCGCACGAGGAAGGGCTGTTCCTTGAAGCGGGGGTGCTCGGGGTGAAACACCACCAGTGCACCTTGGCTCTCGGTGGCGAGGCCGGACTCGGTGAGTTCGCGGTAAACGCGCTCGACCTTGTCGTTGTAAAAACTCTCGCCGAGCGTCAGGTCGAAACGAATACCGAGTAGGTCGTAGATTTGCTGGAACGCGGTGAAGCTGACCTCGCCGATCTTTTTCCAAATGGCGGTATCCTCGGGGTCGCCGGCCTGAAGTTTGACCAGCTCTTGCTGGGCCTCTTTGAGCACGGCTGGATCAGCGTCGGCGGCATTGTTACCTACCTTATAAAGACGCTCGAATTCCGCCAGCGGATCGGCTGCGAGTGCCGATTCGAGGGTGGCGGGATCAGAGGCGAGGGTCTTTTTGTAGGCCCAGATGAGTTTGCCGAACTGGGTGCCCCAGTCGCCGATGTGATTATCGCGAATGACTTTTGCGCCGCTGAAAGCGAGTAAGCGGCACACGGATTCGCCGATCACCGCCGAGCGCAGGTGGCCAACGTGCATCTGTTTGGCTGTGTTGGGTGAGCTGTAGTCAACGACCCACGTTTTGCCGGCGTAGGTTGCTGCGGCACCGGCGGCGAGCTCGCAGCGGGAGGGGAATGCTCGCAGCCACGCCTGAAGCGCGCCGGGTTTAAGTGTGAAGTTGATGAATCCGGGGCCGGCGATGACGACCTCGGCGGCCTCGCGCAATTCGGCAGGCAGGGCGGCGACGAGCTTTTCGGCGAGGGCTCGGGGGTTTTGTTTCGTGCGTTTTGCGTAAGGCAGAACGCCGTTGGCTTGGAAATCTCCGTGTTTGGGGTCTGCCGTGCGAACCTCAGGCGAAAATTCCGCGGTATCGAAGCCGGCGGAGGTCGCGGCAGTCTTCAGAACCGCGTCAAAAGCGGCAGCTAAGTTAAACGAAACGTGCATTCCTTTACTCAACGTATTCGAAGGATCGCTGCGCAAGCGTGGAATTGGAGTTGTCCTCGTGGACCACACCGACGTCCTGGTACCAGCGCCGAGGGAGGACTGCTTGCGTTAAGCTGTAGTAGCGCTCGTTGCAGTATCCTTTTCGGGGCCAAAACAGTACCCTACGCCATGGACGGTTCTGAATGAGTCCAAGCTATGGCCGTGACGCTTAAACAAGTCGCGGATCTTGACGATGTATTGGTCGAGTGAACGGCTTTGTACGTCGGCGTGGATACCCCATACGGCGTGAATGAGTTCTTTGCGCGTAATGACGGAGCCGCGGTGTTCATTAAGAAAAGCGAGAATTCCTAGTTCTTTACGGCCAATGCCTTCCTTTTTCTCGCCGGCAAAGGTGATTTCTAGATGAAGCGGGGCCACCAGCGCCCCGCATATTTCGAATGGGGTGTCACCCGTGCGGACGTTTTTGGTGATATTGAGGTCTTGAGTTGATTCAGCCCGGCGCAGTACGGCACGTATACGTGCTACTAATTCAGGGAAGCTAAACGGTTTGGTGATGTAATCGTCGCCACCGAGTTCAAGGCCCTGTACCTTGTTTTCCTCCAGCGTATTCCCAGTTAAGAATATCGTGGGAACATGAATGTTCATGGACTGAAGTTCAGCGAGAAAGGCAAAGCCCGTTTGGTCGGGCAGGTTGACATCGAGTAACAACAGATTGGCAAAGTTGTTTTTCAGAAAACGCTGGGCAAGTGAACACCGGTTGTACGCCTGAGTTTGCATACCTGCCTCCTCCAAGTGGGCGCAGATCAGTTCGGAAAGTGCAGTCTCGTCTTCGATGACTAGAACAAGGGGCTTTGGTTCAGCTCGCATATAAATGGGATGACAGATCGGGGAGTCTAACGGAGTCAATTTTTACAATTAGGTTACTTTGTCAAAAGAAACGTCCCTCGCGCGCGGCGGGAGTTGCGAATAAACTTGAACGCGCGGTTTGCGAAGTGTCCCTTCGCCGCGTGTCTGCAAACGCTCCCCTGCTCATGCTCGGGCTGCCCAAGGGTAGCCTTGAGGAATCCACCAAGAACCTGTTCGCCAAGGCGGGCTGGAAGATCACTACGAGTTCGCGCTCTTAC
>CANIXX010000021.1 GCA_947471115.1 Opitutaceae bacterium
GCCTTGAGGTTAAGTGAAACGCGTAGGTGCTATTATTAACCTTACAACTTTGGCCATGGGGTATGTGCCCCTAGTTTAGGGGTTGTGCAAAAAGCGCGTGCTCAATAACAAATTATTATCATGTCGTCAGAAACAACGGCCCAAACGAGTCGAGTCCTTGTTGAGCAGCTCAAGCGCTCACAGATCTATCGTGATTATGAGCAAGCCTTTCGCGATACCACTGGGCTCCCTTTTCGGTTGCGTGCGGTGGAGGCGTTTGACCTCACTCATCGGGGAGATCCCAACGAAAATCCCTTCTGCGCGCTCATGTCGACGAGCAATCAGAGCTGCTCGGCTTGCTTGATGCTGCAAAAACGGGTCGAAGAAGAAGCCCGATTGGAGCCCAAGACGCTCAAATGTTTTGCCGGTATGTGTGACTCAGCGGTTCCGGTTCGCGTAGGCGAAAACCTGATTGCGTTTCTGCAGACGGGACAGGTTTTGCTGCACAAGCCATCTGCCGCGCAGTTCGCGCGCACGACCCGCGAAATTTTGAAGTTCGGGGCTGCTGTGGATCTGAAAAAGCTGGAAGAAGCATATTTTCAGTCGCGGGTGCTGACCGCGAAACAATACGAGGCGATTGTGCGTTTGCTGGAAATTTTCGCGCAACACCTTGCCTCACTCAGCAACCAGCTTTCGGTTCGCGAAGCCAATGCCGAGGCCCCTTCGATTAACCGGGCGCGCGCGTTTATCACGGAGCGACACGCCGACGATCTATCGCTCGGCGACGTGGCCAAAGCGGTGAACATGAGCGCGTTTTATTTCTGCAAGATGTTCAAGCAGGCGACGGGGGTAACTTTTACCGAATACCTCGCGCGGGTGCGCGTCGAGAAAGTCAAAAACCTCATGCTTAATCCCCATAAGCGAATAAGCGAAGCGGCCTTCGAGGCGGGTTTTCAGTCGCTCTCCCAGTTTAATCGGGTTTTCCGTAAGATCGCTGGGGAGGCACCGACGATCTATCGTGAGCGCCTGCATGCGGTGGCGGTTTGAGGGTGAGTTATGCCCGTTCCGGTAGTGCGTACCCAGAGCACGTTACACGTGCAAGAGGGATGTGGTAGTGTGGAGGGGCTCGCCTAAGCGGGAGGGCGGGGTTTGTTGCACTGACACAGGGCGCAAAATGTGGTGATTTCGCGCCGGGCGAGGCGGGTGAGCGTACGGTTAACCGCCTCTACATCGTCACGGGTGATCGGGGTTTCGTCGGCGCATTGGGCCAGCGTGGTCTGTAAGGCGAGCGAGGCGGTCGCAAAATAGGCCACCATCGGGTTGTGCCCGCACCGGCAGAAACCGGCAGGAAGTTTGGGCTGGCGCCGGCGAGGCGAAGTTGGCTTTTCCAGTTCCCAGAAGATTTGGTCGAGCGTGCGATCCATCAAGTGGACCAGCGTGTCGGGGTGGCCGAGCGCGGATGTCACGGGGGCAGCGCGCAGACGGGCGGCCCATCCCAGGTGAAGGGTGTGGCGGTGGGCCAAGAGGGCGCGGAGGCTGCGCTCGTTCATTACCCAACAGCATGCCAAGCATTCCAATTCCGTGTATCGCACGGGTTGCCAAAGCATCCGCATCTTTTGCCGGCTGAATTCGCGGCCCACAAAATATGCGTATCCATGGCCAACTTGCGCGGAGTGTTGAGGGGAAAATGCCGATAAGCTCATGCCCTCTCTGTTTTCCATCGCTGATTACGTCCACTAACAGGTGCGTTTCATTAATCTTAACACCCATGTCCGTCGTCCCGCTCACCCTCACCATCAGTCTTTGTTTGGTCTTCACCTTCGTGTTGTTTTTTCTCCGCGAGTATTCGCGCAGCCGTTTTTCCAGTCCGGAAAGTGAGGCGTTGCTGCCGCTCGCCGATGAGACGCCGCGTTTGGCGCAGCGCGCCTCCTCAAATGAGGCGAAGGCGGACGCAGCTTCAGGTGCTCATTCGCACGGACCGAACCATGTCTGCCATGGTAACGGGAGCTGTTCGTCATGCCAGCGCCGCGCTGCCCGCCAGTCGGTCCAGGTCGCTGCAGGTGCCGTCTCAAACCACGCTTAAGCTTTCATTTTTCACTCTATGTCTGACCGCAAGATCACGATCGAATACAACGATCACGTCGTCCGCCAATTCCTGCTCGCCTGTATCCTTTGGGGTGCAGTGGGTATGTTGGTGGGTGTTGTGGTCGCTTCCCAACTTAACTTTTGGCGGCTCAATTTTGACCTGCCTTGGCTGACCTTTGGTCGCCTGCGCCCGTTACACACCAACGCGGTGATCTTTGCCTTCGTCGGCAATATGATGTTCGCAGGCGTGTACTACTCCACCCAGCGCTTGGTAAAAGCACGGTTGGCGAGCAACTTCCTCTCGCAGCTCCATTTTTGGGGTTGGCAGCTCATCATTGTGGCGGCGGCGATCACGCTCCCCCTCGGATTTTCACGCGGTAAGGAATACGCTGAGCTGATCTGGCCGATCAACATCGCTGTCGCCTTAATCTGGGTAGTCTTTGCGGTTAACTTTTTCTGGACGCTCGCGCGTCGCCAGGAGCGCGCTCTCTACGTCGCGATCTGGTTCTACATCGGCACGATCATTACCGTGGCGATGCTCTACATCGTTAATCACCTTTCGATTCCCACCAGCCTGCTGCACTCGTATCCGGTTTTCGGAGGCGTACAGGACGCGTTGGTGCAGTGGTGGTATGGCCACAACGCCGTGGCGTTTTTCCTCACTACGCCGATCTTGGGTATAATGTATTATTTCGTGCCGAAAGCGGCCGAACGTCCCGTTTACAGCTACCGCCTGTCGGTCATTCACTTCTGGTCACTGGTCTTTGTGTACATCTGGGCCGGTCCCCATCACCTGCTCAACACCGCGCTACCGGGCTGGCTGCAGGCCCTCGGCATGACGTTCTCGCTTATGCTTTGGGCTCCCTCCTGGGGTGGTATGCTCAACGGCCTGCTCACGCTGCGCGGGGCTTGGCACAAACTGCGCACCGATCCCGTGCTCAAGTTTTTCGCCGCCGCCGTCACCTTCTACGGCATGGCGACGTTCGAGGGGCCTTTGCTCTCCATTAAATCGGTTAACGCCCTCGCGCATTACACCGACTGGATTGTCGGCCACGTCCACGCCGGTGCGCTCGGCTGGAACGGCTTCATGGCCGCCGGTATGATCTACTGGCTCTTGCCCCGTCTCTGGAACAAGCCGCTCTACTCCACCGCCCTCGCCAACCTGCACTTCTGGCTCGGCACCTTCGGTATCCTGCTCTACGTCGCAGCCATGTGGACCTCGGGTATCACCCAGGGCCTCATGCTCAATGCCACGACTGAAAATGGCACCCTGCTGGCGTATCCAAACTTCCTCGACACGCTCAATGCCATCCGACCGATGATGTTGTTCCGCGTGCTTGGCGGCGGACTTTATCTCATCGGCTGGCTGCTGCTTGCCTACAACGCCTACCGCACCCTGCTCGGCGCCAAGGCCGTCAACGGCACCATCGAGGTCTTCGTGGCCGACAAACCCGCCGAGGAACGCCTCGGTCTGGGTGCAATGGTCCTTAACCCCCCTGTGATTTTTTCCGTGTTTGGCACGGTCTTCGCCTGCGCCTGGATGTTTGGCGGCGACTTTCTGAAGCTCGCCGGCCTTTTCGGCACCGCCCTGGTCATTTTGCTGGCATGGGTTCATTTCCGCACCCGCATCAGCCGCTGGGCAGCGTGGTATGACCGCCTGCTGCTCAATGCCCTGCCGTTCACGATCCTGACTTTTCTTGCAGTCGCCGCCGGCGGTTTGATCCAGATCATCCCCACCACCTTGGTTAACCGCGCCAGCAACGTGGAGGGCCGCCGCCAACTTCCCTACACCCCCTTGGAGCTAGCTGGCCGCGATATCTACATCAGCGAAGGCTGCTTTAACTGCCATTCGCAGATGATCCGCACCATCGTTCCCGACGTGCTTCGCTACGGCGACTACTCCCGGCTCGGTGAGTCGATCTACGACCATCCTTTCCAGTGGGGATCCAAGCGCACCGGTCCCGACCTCGCTCGTGTCGGCGGCAAGTATCCAAATCTCTGGCACTACCGGCATATGAAGGACCCCCGCGATGTGTCGCCCGGCTCCAATATGCCTAACTACCCGTGGTTGTTCACCCAGGACACTGATGTCGCCGCTTTACCCGCCAAGCTGGCCGCTCAGCGGACACTCGGAGTTCCCTATCCTGAGTATAAAGGCGACGAGCTCACGGCTTTGGTCAACGCCCAGGCCAATGCCATCGCGGCTGACCTCAAAGCTGCGGGTGCAAGTGTGGAGCCTGGCCGTGAGATCGTAGCGCTCATCGCCTACCTCCAAAAACTGGGCAAACACGAGGTGATCGCACCTCGCCTGCCGGTCGCCCCTTAAGCCGAAAACGAATCCCGCCTCGCCATGTTTCACCGTATTTTCTTCGAAAACTGGGTCTCCTTGTTCCCCTTGGTGGCCCTGATCACCGCGCTCTCCATCTACGCCACGATCTTTTACCGCGCCTTGCGCATGAAGGCCCCGCAGATCGAGCACTTCGCACACCTCCCCTTCGAATCCGAAACCTCCGTTTCCGCCGATGAATCCAAATAAGCCGCACCAAGAGCTCGGTGAGGACCCGATCCGCCACCATGTGTTTGATGGCATCGCAGAATACGACCGCCGCCTTCCCAACTGGTGGCTGGTTACTCTCTACGCAGGCATCGTTTTTGCGATCGTTTACTGGATGGCCACCGAGCATTTCGGACGCTCCTCCAACGAATCCCGTCTGGATGCCGAAATGCAGCGGATTGAGGCTGAAAAACTCGCCTCCTCGGCCTCCGCCATCGACGACGCCACCCTTTGGAAGATGAGCCGCAACCCCGTCTTCGTCGAAGCCGGCCGCGCCACCTTCCAGTCCACATGTGCCAGCTGCCACCATGCCGCCCTCACCGGCGGCATCGGGCCCAATCTAGTGGACACCACCTGGATCCATGGCGGCAGCCCCATTAACCTGCTGAAAGTGGTCAACGAGGGTGTTGCCGCCAAGGGCATGCCTGCGTGGGGCCCCGTGCTCGGTGGCAAGAAGGTGTCGGAAGTCGTGGCTTTTGTCCTGAGTCACCACACCCCGCCCGCCGCCCCGTAACGGTCAGGTTCCCCTTTACTTCCTGGTACTTCGCATCGGCGGAGTGCCAGTGGAATTGGAGGGTGCCACGTCAGCGCCGTCGATTTAGACCGTATCCATTATGCAACCGCCCGCCGCTCCCCGCCCCAATCGTGATTTTGTTACCACCATCCGGGAGGATGGCTCGCGGCTGTTCCTGCACCCCGCCGATGCTCGCGGTCGCTGGACCACTGCCCGGCGCTGGTCGGCCTGGGTGCTGATCGTTGTCTACCTGTTACTCCCGTGGATTCCTGTGGGCGGCCACCCCGCCGTTTTTTTGGACATCGCCGAACGTCGTTTCCACCTCTTTGGGTTCACCTTGGCGTTCCAAGACACGTGGTTGATGTTTTTCGGCATCACGGGACTGGGCTTCTCCCTGTTTTTCATTACCTCACTGCTGGGCCGCGTGTGGTGCGGCTGGGCCTGCCCGCAGACCGTTTTTTTAGAGCATGTTTATCGGCGCTTGGAGCGCTGGTTGGAGGGCGACGCCCAAGCCCGGCGCAAGCTCGACACCCAGCCTTGGACGCCGGCAAAGTTCATCCGCCGAGGCGGCAAGCAGGTGCTGTTTTTCATCATTTCGGCGATGATCGCGCACCTGTTTCTCTCCTACTACGTGTCGCTTCCCCAACTCTGGTCTATGATGCACGCCAACCCCGGCGAACACTGGGCGTCGTTTGTCTTCGTCTTCGTTTTCACCAGCATCCTTTACTTCAACTTCGCCTGGTTCCGCGAACAACTCTGCATCGTCATCTGCCCCTATGGCCGCCTGCAATCCGTGCTGGTTGATGACCACACGCTGAACATCGGCTACGATGCGCAGCGCGGCGAACCGCGTGGGAAAGTCGGCACGCCAGATGCCGGTGCCTGCGTTGACTGCAACCGTTGCGTTCAGGTTTGCCCCACGGGCATCGACATTCGCCAAGGTCTCCAGATCGAGTGCATCGCCTGCGCCGCTTGTGTCGATGCCTGCGACGAGGTCATGACGAAGGTGAAACGCCCGCGCGGCCTCATCCGCTACGATTCCGTGGCTGGTTTTGTCGGCGGGCGCACCCGCTGGCTTCGCCCGCGCACCGTATTCTACACACTCTTGCTGGCGGTCGGCACTGCGGTGGGAACGTGGGCGCTCTCGACCGTGCGCCCCGCCAACCTCGCGATTACCCGGCTCCAAGGCTCGCCTTACTTCGTGACCGACGAGGCCGTGCGTAACCAGTTCCTTGTGCGCATCGTCAATAAACGCGATGTGCCTGTCCGTTTCGTGATCACGCTGCCGGGCGCACCAGCGGAGCTCGTTCGCACCGGCATGGATGGCACCGTCGAGCTCGCCCCGCTGGCCGAAGAGGTCCGCCCGCTGATCGTGCAGATGCCCAGGAAAACCTACGCTGGCGAGTTTACCCTCAACGTACGCCTAGCCGACGCAGCCGGCACTTTTACCCTAGAGAAGCCGGTGCGTTTCGTCGGCCCCGACAAGGGGTTTATGGACGAAGAAACCCATGAAAAGCGGGATGACTCAAAGAAGGAAAAACACGAAGAACGGGATCATCAGCACGATTTAAAAGAGAGAGAAAAACATCAATACCCATGAACTCACCAAAAGGGAAACCAGCCAGCGGAGCCGGCTTATGGATTGGCGTGGGAGTGGTTTTTGGGCTGATGGCCTTGGCTTGGACGGCGATGTTCTTCTTCGCCACCAAACACCGCCCGGCGATAGTCCCTATCGAGCCGCGCTCCGAGCGTTAAGTCATGGAATTCGCGGGTATTAGCACCCCGGCGGCGGCCTTTGTTGCGGGACTGGTCACCAGCCTTCATTGCGCGGGCATGTGCGGGCCGCTCGCCTGCATGATGGCGCCAGCCAAGGACGACCCGTCCGACCCGTTCACGGTGGCCACGATTTACCATGTGGCACGCTTGGTCGGTTACACCACGCTCGGCGCTCTGGCCGGCGGACTGGGGCGCATGCCGCTGGCGTTTGCGGGAGACTGGGCCCTGCTTCTGCTGCCGTGGACCCTGGTGCTGTTTTTCGTGGTGGTCGGACTTCGACTTGAAAAACACTTTCCCCGTTTCGCCGCGCTCACTCGGCTGCAATGGAGCTTGCAGGCGGCGCTCCGTGGGCGCTCCCGGCTGCGCGTGGCCGCGGTCATGGGATTTGCCACACCGCTGCTGCCCTGCGGCCCGCTTTATTTCCTACTGGCGATTAGTGCGTTCAGTGGATCGGCGCTACGCGGCGCCGAGTTCATGCTGGCCTTCGGCCTAGGCACCGTCCCGCTCCTGTGGATCGTTCAGGCCAACTACGGACGCCTCCGCCTGAAACTATCGCCCGTCTGGCTGGCACGCCTGCAGGCCGGTCTCGCCCTGTTAACTGCGTTGGTTATCACTTGGCGCCTGAGCCGCGCTCCTGGAGGTTTCTTATGCAATTAAACACCCCCATTGAGGCTAATGTCCCAAGAGCGAAGTCAGCCCCGGTCGCTTCGTCAGCCAAGGCCAAGCCTACATGCCGTCATTGTGGAGCGCCCTCGCCGCAGGGGGAGTTTTGCTGCGCGGGCTGCGCCTATGTTTACCGGCTCGTCCACGAGGCTGGGCTTGATGCGTATTATAAAATCAAGGACGAGGTCACCACACCCGCCGACACCTCGCTGCTGCAACCACGCGACTACGCTTGGCTGGCGGAGGCCCAGCAGGAGGCCGATGCCAACGCAACCAACGGCCGTACGCCCAGCCTGGTACTCGAGGTGCAGGGCATCTCCTGCGCCGGCTGTGTGTGGCTGATCGAAAAGGTTTTTTCCAAGCAACCCGGGGCGGGCCGGATCGAGGTCAATGCGCAAACCGGGCAGATGCGCTGGACTTGGTCCAAAGGTGATTTTGATGCCGTCGAGTGCGCGCGGGAACTCCAGCAGTTTAACTACCTGGTCGGGGCAGCGGGGGAGATTGATGCCGAGCACGCCGAGAGCCGCGTGCTCATTCGGCGGGTGGGCCTGTGCACGGCCTTTTCGATGAACGTGATGCTTTTCGCCCTACCGGCCTATTTCGGCATGGCCAGCACCGACGCGTACGCCGATCTTTTTGGCACGCTTCAATTGGCCTTTGCCACGCTCAGTTTACTGGCGGGTGGCGGTTACTTTGTGTCGAGGGCGGTGCGGGCGTTGCGCGAACGCGTGCTGCACATCGACCTGCCCATCGCGCTGGGAATCATCGGCTCCTACACCGGCTCACTCTACGGCTGGCTGAAGGGCGATGAGCTCTACATGTATTTCGATTTTGTGAGCGCGTTCATCGTGCTGATGCTGGTGGGGCGCTGGGCGCAGGTTGTGGCAGTGGAGCGTAACCGCCGCCGCCTGCTCAGTCGCCAGCCGACTGCACCCCGGGTACGTTTAATCACTGCCGAAGGAGCGGTGCGCGAGGTGGCGCCGGAGACGTTGCGCGAGGGGCAACGTTTTGAGGTGGCGATGGGCCTAATGGTTCCGGTGGAGGCGCGTTTGGAGACGCCCGAAGCCGTGCTCAGTCTCGCGTGGATCAATGGCGAGGCCGAGCCGCGTGGTTTTAGAGCGGGGCAACGGGTGGCGGCTGGCGCGCAAAATATCGGTCGTGAAAGCATTCAGTTGGTGGCGACCCAAGGGTGGGAAAAGTCACTGCTGGCGGAGTTAATTAAGCCGATGCCAGGCGAGGATTATCGCCACAAGCTGATCGAAACGGTGATCCGGTGTTATTTGGTTGTAGTGCTGGCCGTGGCTGTTTTGGCGGGTTTTTTCTGGGCATGGGCGAGCGGGGATTGGCTGCATGCCGGAGCGGTGGTGACGGCGATCCTGGTGGTGTCGTGCCCGTGTGCGCTGGGGCTGGCTTACCCTTTGGCGGAAGAAGTGGCGACGGTGTCACTGCGGAGGCGCGGGGTGTTTGTCCGTTCGGCCGACCTGTGGCCACGCTTGCGCCAGGTGCGCACGGTGGTTTTCGACAAGACCGGCACGCTCACGCTCGAAACCCCCGTTCTGCAAAACCCTGAGATGCTTGCTGGCCTGGACGCCGAGGCGCGGGCGGCGTTGTTGGGTCTGGTACGCGACAATCCGCATCCGGTGAGCTGCTCGTTGCACGAAGCGCTACTGGCTCGCCGAGGCGGCGATGCGTTGGCTGGTGAGGTGGTCGAGACGATCGGCCAAGGCGTCCGTCTCGGCGACTGGACACTAGGTCGCCCCGAGTGGTGTACCATAGCCAACGTGCAAACGGTTAGCTCCGAAGGTGGAGACTCAAAGTGTCACCTAATAGGTAACACTTTGGGTGTGGCGGTGGCGGTCAGTGGGACTGGTGGCGAGAGGGTGTTGGCGAGAGAGGGTGGGGAAGTGGTGTTGGCTCGGGCGGGGCGAGTGGTGGCGCGATTTGCGTTTGCGGATACAGCGCGGGCCGACGCCCGAGGAGAACTGGCCGCACTCGCCCGGCGCGGGTTACAGATCGTGGTTTTGAGTGGTGACCGCCGTGAAAAAGTCGCCGCGCTGATGCGCGAGTTGGGACTGCCCGAGGCGAACGGTTACGCCGAACTTACGCCTCAGCAGAAGGCCGAGTGGTTCGCGGCGCACGACGATGCGCTGATGCTC
Source organism: Opitutaceae bacterium (assembly GCA_947471115.1). Lineage (GTDB taxonomy): Bacteria > Verrucomicrobiota > Verrucomicrobiia > Opitutales > Opitutaceae > Rariglobus. The sequence continues at coordinate 9,728 of CANIXX010000021.1, forward strand.
GGCGACGGGGCCAACGATAGCCTCGCCTTCGACCAAGCGCTGTGTCGGGGCACGCCGGTGGTGCACCGAGGGGTGCTGGAGCAGAAGGCGGACTTTTATTATCTCGGTCGAGGTATCGCCGGTATTCGTGCGTTGTTTGAGATCAACGACGCTCGGCACCGCACCCAAGTGGCGTTGTTGGTGTTTATGATCGCCTACAATCTGTTTGCTGTGGGCATGGCGGTATCGGGGCATATGAACCCACTCGTTGCCGCAATTCTGATGCCGACCAGCTCGCTTGCCACCTTGGCCATGGTGGGCTGGGGCATGCGCAGGGCCTGGCGGCGCTGAGTTTTATTATCCTTCTTGCTCAAAGTGAGGCAAATTGGCCGTCCCCGGCCAATTCAGCTCACCTTGAAGATGAATTGGGCTTACGCCCGCACCTGGCCGGAGCCGTCGATCACGTATTTGTAGGTGCACAGTTCGTTTAACCCCATTGGGCCGCGGGCGTGGAGGCGGTCGGTGCTGATGCCGATCTCTGCGCCAAAACCGAACTCAAAACCGTCGTTGAAACGCGTGCTGGCGTTCCACGTCACAACCGCGCTGTCGACCGCATCCTGAAACCTGCGAGCACTCGCTTCGTTTTGCGTGATGATCGCCTCGGTGTGGCCGGAGCTGTCGCGGTTGATGGTGGCAATGGCCGTTTCCAAATCGGGCACGATGCGCACCGCCATGATCAGATCGAGGAACTCGGCGGTGTAATCGGCCTCGGTGGCCGCAGTGTGGGCGATGGCAGGCGATGCGTCGGCTAAAATGGCGGCAGCCGCAGGATCGACGCGCAACTGTACGTCTTTGGCTAAAAGCGAAGCTGCGATGCGGGGCAGGAGCGTGGGTGCGGCGCCAGCGTGAATGAGCAGTTGCTCAGCGGCGTTGCATACGCCGGGGCGCTGGGTTTTGGCGTTAATCAGAATGGCTTCCGCGATGGCCGGATCGGCGTCTTGGTCGGCGTAAACAAAACACACTCCGGTGTAGTGTTTGATGACGGGGATGGTGCTGTTTTGAGCGACGAAGCGGATCAGACTCTCGCCGCCGCGTGGGATGATGCAGTGCACCAGCGTGTCGAGCTTGAGCAACGTGTTGAGCGCGGCCCGGTCGGTAGTGGGGATGAGTTGCACGGCCTCGGCGGGCAGGCCGGTTTCGGCGAGCGCCTGCGTAATGAGCGCGGCGAAGGCGGTGTTGGTGTGGAAAATCTCTTTGCCCCCGCGCAGGATGGCGGCGTTACCCGACTTCAGGCAGAGGATGGCGCAGTCGATGGTCACGTTGGGGCGCGCCTCGTAGATGATGCCGATCACGCCAATGGGGACGCGGCGCTTGCGAATCAGAATGCCGTTGGGGCGTGTCCACTCTTCAAGCACGGTGCCGACTGGGTCGGTGAGCGCGGCGACCTGGCGCACGGATTCGGCGAGGTGGTCAAGGCGGGCATGCGTGAGGGTGAGCCGGTCGAGTTGATGGGACGGTAGCTGGTTGGCGCGGGCCTCGGCCAAATCCTTTTGGTTGGCGGCGAGAAGGGTCTCGGCGGAGGCAGGGATAAGCTCGGCGAGACGCAGGAGCGCAGCGTCTTTACGCGCCGACGGGGTCGTGGCGAGCACGAGCGAGGCGGCGCGGGCGCGCTGGGCAATGGAGGTGACGAGTTGGACAAGGTCGGCAGGCATGGCGTGGCCCGCGCGGGGCGCGGGAATGACCAATGACAAATGCCCACTGCCCAATGGCAAGCCTCGGACGAGTTGTCATACCTGCCCCAAGGTGAAGGCTGGCGCGTGCGATTACAGTGCGCGCGCCGCTTTTGGTTTATATGGCGAGGGTCCGGGCGTGGGCGTGGATCGCCGTCCATTGAGCGGAGGGGATCGCGGGGCCGAGGTGGCTCACGCACTCCGAGCCTAGGCGCGAACCGAGCGCACCGGAGGCGGGTAAACTCCAGTTTTTAAGATAGCCGTAGAGAAAGCCGGCGGCCCAAGCATCACCGGCACCGGTGGTGTCGATGACTTGCGCTGCGGCGATGGGCGCGATCCGGTGCAGTTCGCTGCCGTGCGCCAACCAAGCGCCATCTTTGCCCATTTTCACCGCAGCAGTGCCGCCGAATTGGGCGAGCCGCTTCGCCAGTCCGGCGTAGTCCGCTTGGTCGGCGTGATCGGGGAAGAGCGCGTGGATCTCGTCTTCGTTGGCAAAAACCACGTCGATGCCGGTGCGCAGTTGGGCGAAAATCCAGTCGCGGGCGGCGTTGACCACTTCAAAGGAGGCGAGGTCGATACTGAGTGTGCAACCGGCGGCGCGGGCGGCGGCGACCACGGCGTTGGCCAAGTCGGGATTAAACAGCAGGTAACCCTCTATGTGCGCGTGTCGGCAGCCAGCGAAATCGCCCGGTCCGATTTCGCCGGGACTGAGGGTCATGGCAGCACCCAAGCAGGTGCGCATGGTGCGCTGGCTGTCAGGCGTGATCAGGGAAACGCAGCGGGCGTTGGCCAAGTCGGCGTATTTGAAGCGCGTACTGTCGCCGCCGGAGGTGCTGAAGTGGTTGCGGTAGGCTGTGGCGGTGGCGTCGTTGCCCAGTTTGCCCAAAAATGTGGTCCGTAGGCCGAGGCGGGCGGCACTCACGGCGGTGTTGCCAGCCGAGCCGCCTGCGACTGTGGCTGGCGTTTTTTCAAGCCGCACCACGATGGATTCCATTTCGGTGGAGTCGACGAGAACCATGCCGCCTTTGACTCCCGTAAGCGTGCTAATGAAGCTCTCTGGGACTTGCGCAAGCAGGTCCATGATGGGCGAGCCGACACCAATGAGATCGAAGGAATGCGTGGAGGTGGTCATGAGTTTTAAAAATGAGCTGCGATGCGTGTGGGTGGGGCGGTTTCCGCAGTGGTTTGCGCGGGGCGGGTTGGTCGGGATTAGTTTGAAACGGTGATATTGGTGGCAAGCAGGGGCTCGTCATCGATCTCGATGAGGATCGAGTAGTCGCCGGGCTGAGGGAAGACGAGGTTGCGGATCTCGCTGATGAGGTTGATACGGTGGAGCGGGCCTTGGGATTCGAAGGTGCGGTCGATCAATGGCTTGGGGTTGGTGGCGTCGAGCCCCATGGAGATTTTTATCTTATGTTCTCCGGAGGGGACGTCGCTCAAGGTTAGAAACCAGACCATGAAGGGGTGGGCGAAGGGGAACTGGCGCCCGCGGATGTTGGAAAAGACCCCTAAAATGGTGTGTTTTCCGGAGCCGGGGTCGACGTGGACGCCATCACAGGTGAGCCAGGCAAGAACTTGGGGCTTGGAGCGCATTTAATAAATAAGCTCTCACCCTGTTGATGCTGGGGGGCGGGGTGCAAGCGGGTAAATCGCCCGTGGCAGGGTGGGCGGTGACGGCGAAGAATGTAGGTTGAAATTTATCGGTGAGTCGCACTGGCTGCTTTTCTTGAATTTAGCAGTCACAGAACTTTCTCGTCTGTCCGTAGCAGCAATCGATCCAAAGTGGTGGGCGATATCGGCTGCACTCGCAGTGGGTGTAAGCTTGGGATTTCTGTCCGTTTGGTTGTCGACCCGGTATGTCCGGCAGGCGGCGGACAAGAGGGCGAAGGAGTTGCTTGAGGTCGCCAAGCGCGAGGCCGCGGTTGCCGCTAATGAAGTCCGCCAGCAGGCCGAGGAGGAGATTGCCGCCCGGCGTGCTGAAGTTAATCGTGAATTCGACCGCCGGGACATTGAGGGTGAGGTCAAACTGCGCGAGATCCGCTCCCATGAGGAATCGCTGGGGTTACTCGACTATCAGCTCGAGCAAAAGGGCGAGCGACTCGCTCGCGAGACCGCTGCCATTACCCAGGCCCGTGATGCCATGCGTACGTTGTCCAAGTCGGTGCGCAAGCGTCTTGAGGGGGTGTCTCAAATGGACGCTGAGGAGATCAAGCGCGCGCTACGTGAAGAGGTTCAGTTGGAGTGCCAGGACGAGTTGCGTGCTCTGCGCCACGAGATTCTCGATCGATCGGAACAGGATCTGAATACGCAGGCTCAACGCATTTTAGTTACGGCGATGCAGCGGTTGTCCTCCAAGCCGAATAACGACATTACGGCGACTATTGTACCGTTACCCAGTGAGGAGATGAAGGGGCGCATCATTGGTCGCGAGGGGCGTAACATCAAATCCTTCGAGTCCACTACCGGAGTGACACTGCTCATCGATGAGTCGCCCCAGATGGTGCTGATCTCGTCGTTTGACCCGGTGCGGCGTGAGGTAGCCCGAATTACCCTGGAGGGATTGGTTAAGGACGGGCGTATTCACCCGGCGTCCATCGAGGATTTTTATAAGCGTGCGCTCGAGGACGTGGAGCTCAACGTTCAGCAATCGGGCGAGGATGCCGTGCAGCGTCTTGGCATCAACGGCCTACATCCTGAGGTGATCAAGTTGCTCGGTCGACTCAAGTACAGGTTCTCCTACACGCAAAACGCGCTCGATCACTCCATTGAGGTGGGCTTTCTGTGCTCGATGCTGGCGAGCGAGATCGGGCTCGATCCGAGCCTGGCCAAGCGCGCCGGCTTGCTGCATGACATCGGCAAGGCGGTCGAGGGCGACTACGAGGGCAGCCATGCCTCCGTCGGTGCCAGCTTTGTGAAACGCTTTGGTGAGACCCCTATTGTCGTTAACGCCATCGCGGCGCACCACGAAGAGGTTAAGCCGGAGACTGTTTATGCCGGATTGGTGATTCTTGCCGACACGGTTTCGGCCGTGCGCCCGGGCGCGCGCGCTGAGTCGATGACCGGCTACATCCAGCGGCTTGAGCGACTGGAGAAACTCGCGGTTTCGGTTGAGGGCGTGCACCACGCTTACGCGATTCAGGCGGGCCGTGAGGTGCGCGTGGTGGTCAACCCCCAGAGTGTTACCGATGAGCAGGCCCACGCCATCGCCAAGGAAATTCGTCAGCGCATTGAGACGCAGCTGCAGTACCCCAGTACGATTAAGGTCACGGTCATCCGCGAGGCGCGTTTCACCGAGACGGCGACCTGATGCTGGGTGATTCTCCCACGTCGCACCGCCCTAGATTCGGTCATGGAGACGTAAAGATTCCTGCGAGTTCATGGTTTTTGGTTTTCCTTTTCGTGGGCTTCGTGTGTTTCGTGGTGACAAATGGCTGACCCAAAAATCCTTGAAACCTTTCCGAATCCTGCGCCGCACCGCGATTTCACCATCGCGCACACGCATCATGAGTTCACCTCGGTGTGCCCAATGACCGGCCATCCGGATTTTGCCAGTATCACGGTGCGTTACGTGGCCGATAAAACTTGCGTCGAACTTAAGTCGCTCAAGCTGTACTTTCACGCCTACCGCAACGAGGGCATCTTCTTCGAGGCCGCCACCAACAAGATTTGCGACGATCTCGGGCAAGCGCTCAAACCGCGTTCGTTGGTGATCATTGCGGACTTCAAGGCCCGCGGCGGTTTTTCATCCATCGTCACCGCTGAGTACAAATCGCCCGCCAAAAAGGCCCGCCGTTAAGCGAGCCTTGTTGGTGCGGGACTGTGATTCGGGGGAATGGTCGATACGGCCCCTCGAATCACCATTTTTCTTTTGTGCGCAAGCTGTCCGGCATGGCGATTTCCTGGACGAGCTGGTCGCCGCGGAACACGCGCAGCCAGATGCCGTAAAGGCGTTCACCGGATTCACTGCGGCCCGTTTTGGCTGACACGATGTTCCCGTTATAAGCCATTTTGACTGCTACGATTGTTTCGGTGCGCAGGGTGATTTTGTTCAATGCATCGATTTTTTCGATAGGGGTTGTATAGGCCTTCTTTTTCAAAACCAGTTTATCCTCCGCGACGGCCATGTTATCCACTGTGGCGAAGAGCCGATATTCCGCGCGAAGTTCGTCGATGGGTTTGGGAGTACGATTGGAAATCGTCAGCGCGTAACCCCAGTTTTCTTGGGTAATGGTTACCCCGTCTTTGACGGTGTCTCCTGTAGTGAGTTTGACGTCCTCGGATTTTTTGGTGGTCTTAAAATTGCCGCGGCTAAGCTCCAATTTGATGGCGTCGGGCTTGAGTGGTTTAGAGGCCTCTGCAGCTGCTAACGTGTCCGCTAGCTTCAAGAGTTTGTCATGATCTGCCTGGATCAGGTTATCGAGGGGAAGGCTGAAAATCTGGCCGTCATCGCGTTGGATTTTCACCTTTCCAGCATCCTTTTCGACTGCGAGCACGTCGGCGGTGAGAGCGCGCCCTTGTTTGTCGGTCAGCAGCATCTTTTCCGCAGAGAGGTGGCTCGTGCTGGCGAGTGCCAAAGTTAAGACTATATAAACGTTTTTTGGGTTAAGATAGTTCATGGTGCCTGAGGGTGTTGATGTGTGAAATCGTGTGAGACTGTATAAGCCCGTATTGATTTTGTTCAGGCGGTGCGCGCGGCAAGTGCGGCGATCACCTGGGAGTGCAGGCCGGGCCCTGCGGCGACGGTGGACTCTGCAGGGTAGGCGGCGGCGCCTTGCCAGTCGGTGATCACTCCACCGGCACCGCGTACTACCGGGACCAACGCGGCGATGTCCCAGGGATTCATGATCGGGTCCATGGCTACGTCGGCCCAGCCTGCGGCCAGCAGCAGGTAACCGTAACAATCCCCCCATGTTCTTACTAGGCGGGCGCGTTTGGTTAAGGCGTCGTAGGCGGCCCCGTTTTGATAGATCGCCGGGTTGAGGGGGTCGCTAGTGAGCAGAGTAGCTTCTTCGATACGCGAGCAGGGGCGCACCGTGACAGGACGCTCGTTGAGCGTGGTGACTCGGCCGTCGCCGATCATGAGTTGTTGCAGGATGGGTTGATGAATCGCTCCGAGTATGGGTTGGCCGTTATGGAGAAGGCTGATGAGAGTGCCCCACAGAGGCACTCCGGTGATGAACGCCTTGGTGCCGTCGATCGGATCGAGTACCCAGACGAATTCAGCGTCGGCACGGTCGTTGCCGTGTTCCTCACCGATGATCCCGTGGGCTGGGAACTTGGCGGCGATGAGCGTGCGGATCAGTTCCTCGGCCCCGCGGTCGGCGGCAGTCACAGGAGACTGATCGGATTTAAATTCTACGGCCAACGACGGGTTGGCGAAGAGAGGCCGGATGAATTCGCCGCTTTGCAGAGCGAGTTCTTTTAGAAACGAGCGGTAGGGCGTGAGATCCACAGGAGATATGTTTGCCCATGGAATACACGAAATACACGGAAAAATTTTGAGCGGAACTAGGTTTCGACTCCGTCCGTTCCGTGTGTTTCGAGTGTTGCGTGGGCAACACTTGGACCGAACAACTCATTCACTTCGTCGATTTCGAGGGCAGCATTGCGTCTGGTATTCTCGAATACGGGGTGGTCACGTTGCGCGGTACCGAGGTGGTTTCCACTCAAACGCGGCTGTGCCGGGCCATGGGCCGAATCCGTGCCGAGGATGAGGCCATTCATGGCATCAATGCCGCAGCGGTCGCCCAGCACGCTCCGTTCACCGAGGACTTTGAGGCTTTCGCGCAGTGGCGTGAAACAGGCCCGCTGGCGGCGCATTTTGCCAACGCGGAAAATACCCTCGTTAAATCAGCCTGGCCTTACCCGCGGACCTCACCCGATTTCGCCCGATCTGGTCAGGCGGTCACCGACTGGGGCCCGTGGATCGACACCGGGCGGCTCTACCCCCAGCTCTATCCGTCGCTGGCATCGGCTAAACTGGCCGAGGTGGTGGCGGTGTTTGGATTGCAGGGGCAACTCGATGAGTTGGCCGCACTGCATTGTCCGCCTGATCGGCGGCGCTATCACACGGCACTTTACGATGCGCTGGCCGGGGCGCTGCTGCTGACTCGACTGGCTGCAGAACCCTCTTTAGCCGGCCAGTCCTGCGCCTGGCTGCTGGAGATGAGCACGCTTGATGCGGATAAACGTGCGGCGTTGCGTCAGGGCGGACTTTTTGACTGATTTTGGCCATGAACCACCCCGTCATTCTCGTTGCGCATCGCGGTGCTTCGCAGGAAGCCCCGGAAAACACCGTCGCCTCCGTGTCACTCGGCTGGGCTCAACAGGCTGACGCCGTTGAGATCGACGTGCACCTGACGCGCGATGGGCAGGTAGTGGCGATTCATGATCCGACGTTGTTGCGCACCACCGGTCGGGACGCTCGGGTGGATGAGTTGACCTTGGCCGAAATTAAAAAACTGGATGCGGGCGTGTGGAAAAGTGCGGCCTATCGCCATGAGCGAGTGCCGACCTTGGCTGAAGTGCTGGCAACCGTGCCCAGCGGACGGCGGATATACGTTGAGTTAAAAGCCGCCGAGGGGCTCGTGCCAGCATTGCGACGTGCGATCGAGGCGGGCTCGGTTCCGCTCGAGCAAATCGTGTTGATCAGCTTCGAGGCGACTACGCTGAGTGAAGCCAAGCGAGCATTGCCCCGCTGCCCGGCGTTTTTTTTGGCGGATACGCCAGATTCGGCCCCCGATAAACTCGCTGACATGATTCGTTTTTGTCGGGCCGAGGGTTTTGCCGGACTCGATGTGAGCGCGGGTTGGCCGATCGACAAGGCGCTGGTGCAACGGTTGCGCGAGGCGAAGTTGGAACTGCACGTGTGGACAGTGAACGACCCGCGCCGCGCCCGTGAGTTGGTCGACGCCGGTGTGGCGAGCATAACCACCGATAAGCCGGGCTGGTTACGGGCGAAAATGGCCGAACTTTGAGTATGCAACGCGACGCCATGCTGGAGCGCTTGCGGGCGGCGGATGAGTTCGACGTTTTGGTCGTCGGCGGTGGTGCCACGGGGCTCGGCGCGGCGGTCGAGGCGGCCGCACGCGGACATCGGGTGGCGCTCATTGAACGTGATGACTTTGCCAAGGGCACGTCGAGTCGCTCGACCAAGTTGGTGCATGGCGGCGTTCGTTATCTTAAGCAGGGTAATGTCGCGTTGGTACGAACCGCGCTGCGTGAGCGCGGTCGCTTGCTGCGTAACGCGCCGCACCTCACGCGTAACTTGGCGTTCGTGATCCCTGCATACACGCGTTGGGACGGTTTTTTCTATGCCACGGGGCTCAAGCTTTACGACTGGTTGGCGGGCGATTTGAGCCTGGGAGCTTCGCACCACATTGACCGTGCGAACGCGTTGCGGCTGTTGCCGACCGTGGCGCCTGCGGGGTTGGTTGGCGGGGTGGTTTATCACGACGGTCAGTTCGACGATGCACGACTGGCCCTGTCACTCGCGCAGACGGCGGCGGACCGGGGCGCGGTGGTGGTTAACTATTGTGCGTGCACCGGTTTCAGCAAAGACGCCGGAGGGCGCATCGTGGGCGCCAAGGTGCGCGATAGCGAAGCCGACGCGGCTGGCGGTGGTGCGAGCGCCTCTGCCGGCGAGTTCACGGTACGGGCGAAGGTGGTGATCAACGCCACGGGTGTTTTCGTCGATGAACTGCGTCGGCTCGATGAGGCCCAGGTCGAGGCGCTGGTGACGGTGAGCCAGGGCATTCACGTGGTGCTGCCGAAGCGGTTCTTGCCTGGATCGGCCGCTCTGATGGTGCCGAAAACGGCGGATGGTCGCGTGCTCTTTGCGGTGCCTTGGCACGATTGCGTGGTCGTGGGCACCACCGACACGCCGGTCGCGCAGGCAACGCCGGAGCCACGGGCGCTCGATGAGGAGCGTGACTTTGTGATGGAGCACGCAGGCAAATACCTTGCCGAGGCCCCCGGTGCGGGCGACGTGCTCAGTGTGTTCGCCGGTCAACGGCCGCTGGTGCGGGCAGTCCGGCAGGGGAGTACGGCGTCGCTTTCGCGCGACCACACCTTGGTGGTGAGTGCAGGGGGGCTGGTCACGATTACCGGGGGAAAGTGGACGACTTATCGGCAAATGGGCGAAGAGGTCATCGATCGCGCGGAGGCGCTCGCCGGCTTGCCGCGCCGTGTTGGTACGAGCCCGACGGTGGATTTGCGCATTCATGGCTGGCAGGAGACGGGTGGGGGGGCGACGGCCCCGAATGCGGCGAGCGGGAAGTTAAATGAACTGGGTTACGGCTGCTATGGCTCCGATGCGACGGCGATTCACTCGCTGGTGTCGCAGCGCCCCGAACTCGCCGCCGCGGTGCATCCGCGTCTGGCGTGCGTGCAAGCCGAGGTGGTTTGGCATGCGCGCAACGAGATGGCGCGCACAGTGGAGGACGTATTGGCGCGGCGGACGCGGGCGCTGTTGCTCAATGCTCGCGCTTCGATCGAAGCGGCACCCGTGGTCGCCCGGTTACTGGCTGGTGAGCTCGGCCGCGACGAGGCTTGGCAGCGGTCGCAGATCGAGGCCTACACGCGCCTGGCGAGCGGCTACGTGTTTTGATGCTGAGGCGCGGGTGCTTGCCCTGCGACCTGATCGATCCGTTTTTGGGTTTAGGCGGAAAAATTTCGGGTGAGTGCAGCGATGGAGGTGTCGGCCATCGACTTCAGTTGAAGCCAGGCGTGAGCGAATTCGCAGTGGCCGGTCGAGGGATTGGGGACGACGACCACGCGCAGGCCGGCGCGGTGGGCAGCAACGTGACCAGGTACTGAGTCCTCAAACGCGAGCGCGGCACTCGGCCCAACTTTGAGTCCTTGGATTGCGTGCAGATAAACGTCGGGCTCAGGTTTGCCGATGGTCACGTCGTCGCGGCAGGCAATGAAATCGAAGTAGCCGCGCATGCCCCGGTGTTCGAGGTGGCCTTCGACGTGGGCGTGCGTGGAGTTGGAGGCGAGGCCGATACGCAGACCGGCGGCGCGGGCCGCTTTGAGCAGGTCGATTGTGCCCGGTAGAGGCGGTGCAGCGAGGGTGAGTTCGCGGGCGGTTAAGCGATATCGGGCTTCCAGTGTGGCTCGGCTGATCTCCGGTCCGTAGGCTGACCAGTAATCGTAGATGACGTCGGTATGTCCGACGATGTGGTGAAGCACAGAGCGGTCGCACGGCAGGCCGTCTATGGCGTGCATCTGCTCCCAGGCGTCGATGAGCACGGTTTCGGTATCCACTAAAAGGCCGTCAAAATCAAAAATCAGCGCGCGGAGCATAGGTTAAAAAAAGACGGCTTGTTTCTTGGCCGATGTCTCGACGCACGCGATGAAAAGATTTTTAGTCGCTCGATGTTTGGCCTAACCCACCCCCGCGCAGCCCGTCCGCTGCTATTTGCCACCGCCTCGTTTTTGCTCATGACCCACGCCCTCGCCGCCACCAAGCCCACTACCCGTAACCGCGCCGAAATCGACGCCGCCTACAAATGGGATTTTTCGCCTATCTACGCCGACTGGACGGCGTGGGAAGCCGGCATGAAAACCATGGTGGTTAAAATGGACGAGTTCGCCGCCCTCAAGGGCACGCTAAAGGAAGGCCCCGCCGCCGTGCTCAAGGCCTACCGGCTCTACGACGAAATCGGGATCATTCAGTATCGCGTTTATCGTTACCCGTCGCTCCAGCGCGACACCGATACGCGTAATCAAGACATCGCCGGTCGCCTGCAGCGCGTGCAGGCGCTCTTTGCTAAATTCGGGACCGCCACTGCCTGGTTCAACCCCGAGCTGCTCGCCGTGCCGGAGGCAACGATGCGCGGCTGGCTCGACGCCACACCCGATTTATCGCCTTACCGGTTCACGATTCTCGATGCCTATCGCCAGCAGCAGCACGTTCTCGATGAGAAGGGGGAAAAGCTCCTCTCCTTCGCCACCCGTTTCTGCGAGACGCCCCAGTCGGTTTACTCCGAGCTGAGCACCTCTGACATCAAATTCCCCTCCGTCACGCTCTCCGACGGCCGCCCGGTGACACTTTCGCCCGGCGCCTATCAGTCGATTTTGGCGACCAACTACAATCAAGCCGATCGAGCCAAGGCTTTTGCGGCGTACCTGAAAACCTACGAGGCCACCAAGAATACCTACGCGGCGATTTATCGGGGTACCTTGGAGCGCGGCTGGTTTATGTCCCAAGCGCGCGCCTACCCCACGACGCTGGCCCGCGCCCTCGATGGCAACGCGATCCCGCAGGAGGTTTACACTACGTTGGTGGAAACCGTCCGCGCGGGCACCGCGCCGTTGCAGCGTTATTTGAAACTCCGTCAAAAGCTCCTGGGGCTCGACAGCTATCACCTGTACGACGGGCAGATTCCACTGGTTAAAGACGAGACGGTTTGGCCCTACGCTCCGGCGCGTGATCTGGTGCTGAAATCCATCGAGCCCCTCGGTGCTGAGTATAAGCAAAAATACGCTGACCTGCTGGCGCGAAACCGCTTGGATGTTTACGAAAACGATGGCAAGCGCTCCGGTGCGTACAGTGCGGGCGTGTACGGTGTCGGACCCTACGTTTTGATGAATTACAACGACACTCTCGATGCGGTTTTCACCTTCGCCCACGAGATGGGGCATGCGATGCACACGCGCCTGTCTGAGGAGAACCAGCCCTTTGTCACCTCCGATTACACGATCTTCGTAGCGGAGGTTGCCTCGACCATCAACGAGCGACTGTTGCTGGAAAAACTCTTGGCCGAAAGCGCCAACCCCAAGGAGCGCTTTCTCCTGCTGCAGCATGCTATCGATGCGATCGTGGGAACCTTCTACACTCAGGTGATGTTTGCGGATTTCGAGCTGCGCGCGCACACGCTCGCTGAGAAGGGGCAACCGCTGACCGCCGACGTGTTCAGCGCGCTCTACGGTGACCTGCTCAAGGCTTATTACGGTGATGCCGTCACGCTTGATGAGCTTTACCGCTACACGTGGACGCGCATTCCGCATTTTTATAACTCGCCCTACTACGTTTACCAATACGCCACCTGCTTCGCCTCCTCGGCGCAGATCTACAAGGCGATGAATACGGGTACGGCCGACGAACGAGCCGGCGCGACCTCACGTTATCTCACGTTGCTCAAGAGCGGCGGCAACGACCACCCGATGGAACAGTTGCGCAAAGCCGGCGTAGACCTGTCGAAGCGCGAGACGGTTCAGGCGGTCATTGACCAGATGGACGAGTTGGTCACCCGACTGGAAACCGAAGCCGCCAAGCTTTCTCCGTAACTCGATGAAAGTCGTAAAGGCGCGATTCGAATCCCGCCTTTACGGCATACGTACGATCTGTTTCGGTGCCCTTTTAATATTTAAATCATGTCCATGACCCCGCATTCAGATTCCACTCCTTCTTCAGGTGACGACCGCAATCTAGTCTCGATTGACGCGGCTTATATCGCGCCGACGTTCGAGGATCGTCTGCGCCTGTTTTGGGAGAATAACTCGCGCACCGTACTGGCGGCTTGCGCTATTGTTATGGTCGGGATTTTGGCCAAGGGCGGTTATGAGATCTTCTCAGCGCAACGGGAAAAATCGATTGCGGCAGACTACGCTGCAGTGACCAGCGACGAACAACTCAAGTTGTTTGCCTCCTCACATGCAGACCACGCGCTGGGTGGTCTGGCCGAGTTGCGACTGGCCGATCAGGCTTATGCCGCCGGTAATTTCACTGATGCTCGTTCATTTTATGTCAAGGCGGCGGGCATCCTGAAAAACACCACGTTTGGTCAGCGCGCTCGCCTCGGTGGCGCGATTTGCTCCGTGCAGGCGGGTTTGAATACTGAAGGTGAGGCCGCACTCAAGCTGCTTACGGCCGATTTGGCTGTGGCCAAAATGGTTCGAGCCGAGGCCGCCTACCACTTGGCCTCGCTGGCCGCTGCGAGTGGCAACAGCGCTGAGGCGATCCGTTACGTCGAGCAAGTCGCCAGCATCGATCTTGAGGGGCAGTGGGCCGAGCGCGCTACCCTGCTGCGTGCGTCACTGCCGCAGGCTATCGCGGCGCAGCCCGCTGCTGACGCCAAGTCGGATGTCGTTCCCACAATTAGCTTTAAGTAGCCCCTTGGGGTTAAGCACAAAAAAGGCCTGCCGATTCGGCAGGCCTTTTTTGTGGGAAAATGGTCGGGGCGATAGGATTCGAACCTACGACCTCCTGGTCCCAAACCAGGCGCTCTACCAGACTAAGCTACACCCCGATGCATGCATATGGGCCAGTGTCACGTGGTACTGTCAACGTAAACTCTCGGCTAATCGTGATGTTAATTAATCCCGATACTCTCTGCTTGCTTCGGCTCCACTTTGTTCCACACCTTCGAAGTTCAACCTTCTTTATTTAAATGGATACCATCTCTCGTGAGAATAACAGTTACCTGCCGGTTTTCGGCGTGATCGCCGGCGTGCTCGCCCTTGTGTTGTCGGGCGTGGCTCTGGCCAAGATTTCCTCCGCCAAAAAGGAAATGGCTGAAAAAGTTGATCCTCTTGTACTTAAGATCGACGAAGCCGAGGGCCAGGCACGCAACGCCGCTGCTGCCGCCGAAAAAGCCTCGGGCAGCATCAACAAGCTCGCCACGGACACCCAGGCCGCTTTCACACAAGTTGCGCAGGAAATTGGTAACATCCGCGGTGAAATCACCAAGGTTCAAGAGTCCAGGGCTGCTGCAGTCAAACCCGCCAAGGCCGATAAGGCTGGCGCCGCCAAGGAGCCCGTTGTCGCCGGTGCCAACGAGTATGTGGTCAAAAGTGGCGACACCTTCGCCAAGATTGCCCGCGCATCTGGCGTCAGCATCGATGCGATTTCCGCCGTCAATCCCGGCGTGAACTCCGGTAAGCTCCACGTTGGCCAAAAGATCAAGCTGCCGGCCAAGAAATAAGCGCTTCGCTTATTCCGCCGCTAAGATTTACCTCCCGATTCTCGAAGTCGGGAGGTTTTTTATGCCCATGAACTTCGCTTCCACACCCTCTTCAACCTCACCCGCTCGTTGGGTAAAAGGCGCCAGCCGCTCGCTGGCTGCCACGCGTATTTTTGACCTGCGCGGTGTGGATTATCGCCATCCGGTGCGAGGCACTCAGCGGGAGTTTGTTGTGATCGACGCTCCGGACTGGGTGAACGTGCTCGCGCTCACAGCCTGCGGGCGACTGGTGATGGTTAACCAGTTTCGCTACGGGATGGATGATTTTTCATGGGAGATTCCTGGCGGTGTGATCGAGCGCGGGGAGGATCCGGTTGCCGCGGGGCTGCGTGAGTTACAGGAAGAGACCGGTTACGTCGGTAACTCGGCGCGCTTACTCGGCTCAGTGAATCCCAATCCGGCGATCATGAATAATCGTTGCCACCTGGTGCTGGTTGAAAACGTGGTGCTCACCACCGAGCAGACGTGGGACTCGGACGAAGAGATCGAGGTGTTGTCCCTGCCAGTCGATGAGGCGTACGCGTGGGCCCAGTCCGGACGAATTACGCATTCGCTGGTACTCAATGCACTCCTGTTGTTTTCGCCGGTGTGGGCAGAACGCAAGCAGGCTCGACACGCCTAAGCGTTTTGGAGTGGTGGCATTACGGTGCGGGTGCATGGCGGGATTATATGCGAAAAAGAACTTCGTTCACCGTCATTTGACAGCCCGTTTGTACAGCATAGCTTGGACTTTTTACTGTCATGAAACCTGCACCAACGTTTGCCAATCACCCCAACGCCTTGGTCGCTGCCGGTCAGCATCTGCCGGTTTCGCTTGAGACGGAGATTCGCAAGATTTACGCGCGCAGTCCCCTGTACGCGCGCCGCTTTGAGTTGCATCCGGATCCCTTGCA
>CANIXX010000022.1 GCA_947471115.1 Opitutaceae bacterium
CGCTTGACGAAGCCCTCACCCAGCACGGCGACTTGGTGCGTAAGTACTTCCAGAAGCACCCCGCCAACCTCGGTTCGCAAAAATTTGTCGCCCTCAACACCGCCTTCACCGGCGCCGGAGCCCTGCTCTTTGTTCCTAAAGGAGTCGAAATCACCACGCCCTTCGTGCTCCAGCACACGCTTTCAGGAGCCAACAAGGCAACCTTCCCGCACACGATAGTCATCCTCGAAGACAACGCTAAGGCCACCTTGGTGGAATACTTCGCCTCTGCCGACCAGTCCCGCCACCTCTGCTCCGGAGTCAACGACCTTCTTGCCGGTCCCGGTGCCCAGCTCACCTACGTGGGGGCTCAAAACTGGTCCAAGGACACCCTCGCCTTCCAGACCAACTCCATCGTGGTCGAGCGCGACGCCAAAGTCCTTTCGCTGAACCTTCATCTCGGTGGCCGCCAGGCCCGCCACGAGTCCCATTCCCGCCTACTCGGCCCCGGCGCACACTCCGAGATGCTCGCCCTTACCGTTGCCAATGGGGCACAGGAGTTTGACCAACGCACGCTACAGACCCACATCTCGCCGAAAACCACGTCGAACCTGCTCTACAAAAACGCCCTGCTTGACACCGCGAAGACCATTTTCTCCGGTCTGATCATCGTCGAACCGGACGCGCAGAAGACCGACGCCTACCAAAAGAACCGCAACCTCATGCTCTCCGACGAGGCCGAGGCGCACAGCCTGCCCGGTTTGGAAATTCAGGCCAACGACGTGAAGTGCAGCCACGGCAGCACCAGCGCGCGCATCGAGCCCGAGCAGGAGTTTTATTTGCAAGCCCGCGGCATCAAACCAGCCAACGCCAAGGAGATGCTCGTCTTCGCCTTTTTCGAGGAAGTGCTCAACCAGCTCTCCAACGACGAACTCCACGCCTCCCTACGTGGCCTGATCGAATCGAAGTTCTCCACCAAAAAGTAGCGGGTAGCGACTCGCGAGCATCTCAAAAAGCTCCGAAATCAGCCTACTCGCTACCCGCTACACACTCCTCGCTACTTCAACACCTCATGTCCTCCAAAGAACGCACCCTTACCCGAGACGTCGTTGTCACCCAAATCCCCTCTGGCGATAAACACACCCTTTTCGCCGGTGCCCAGGTGTTCATCCACCAAGTTCTTGGCGGCACTTACACGGTGCAGGGCGACAGCGGACTTTATCGCATCGATGGTAAAGATGCCGATGTGATCGGCGAGCAAGTCGTAACCGACACGGTGGACGCTGCCACCTTGGCCGACGGCGCACCTGATCCTGAAGCGGTCTGGGAGCAGTTGAAAAAAGTCTACGACCCCGAAATCCCAGTTAACATTGTCGATCTAGGCCTGGTTTATTCGATGGATGTTTCGGTTAACACCGCCCCCGAAGCCGGCTACAAAGTGGACGTTGCCATGACGTTGACCGCTCCGGGATGTGGCATGGGTCCGGCCATTGCCGAAGATGCCAAGACCAAAATCCTACTGGTGCCCGGTGTAGCCGCCGCCGACGTGCGCATCACCTGGGAGCCGGCCTGGAACCAATCTATGATCAGCGAAGAGGGGAAAATGAAGCTTGGGCTGATCTAACTGGGTGCAATCCGACGGGGGCAGCCGGAATGGCGCTGAGTTAAGCGAGGTAGTCGTCACTTTTTGAGGTTGCGGGAGTCGAAGACGACCATCTATCGGCGGGGCTTGGTGAGGATATGATCCACCTTGGGGAGACGCTTACCGGCTCGGGGCTCCGATTTGTGTCTATGCGGTCCGGCGAACGCATGGGTTACAGCCACCCCCTCGAAAAAAACTAGCTACCTTTAAGGGCACGGTGTGGGGCAAGGGTTTACCAGGGTGCCGCCCCTTTTCTAGATACGAGGAAAAAAAAGTTCATTTTCTTCGTGCCTCACCGAAGCCCGTACAACAAAGCCTTCTGCGTCTTCGGTGTTTTTGGGCGAACTGTTCGCACTTTACCCTGTTTTTATTCTCCCTTTTTATATGTTCCGAGCACAAAAAACCCCGCATCTCTAAGGAGAAACGGGGTTTATAAAAGAATGGCTGCCCGACTAGGGATCGAACCTAGACTAAGCGAGTCAGAGTCGCTTGTGCTACCATTACACCATCGAGCAGTAAGGAAAATCGTGCGGGGGCAAGATGCACCCAAGTTGGAGCCGGCGATGGGATTCGAACCCGCAACCGCCTGTTTACAAAACAGGTGCTCTACCATTGAGCTACGCCGGCAAAAGGAAATCCGACACGACAAAGAGATTTAAAGAACAATGCCTGACAACTAAAACCGCCCTTGGCTTGCGCCTTGGGCGGAAAATTTGGTGGTTCCCCCGGGACTCGAACCCGGAACCAATTGATTAAGAGTCAACTGCTCTACCATTGAGCTAGGAAACCTAAAAACGAAAGATCAGACACTCGAATTTGCCTGCTGTTTGTCAACGACCTTTTTTGTTTTTTTAATACCCTTGTTCATCCCTGCATTAACCGTGGAAACCCAGTCGCAGGAACGGGAAAACGGGGGTGTTTAAAGGCGTGTTATTTATTGGAAAAATCCGCCAAGCGGGTTGCGCACGGTACGCTTGGACTCAATCTCCATCAACGCTCCCCCTCCTTCGAAGGCTAGATGGGGTGCAACGACTTCCGTCATTCTAGGCCGAGCGCTTGTCGCCCGGCTGGGGAGATCATCTGTGGTGTCCAAATCGGATCCCATACGATGTGTACCTTGGCCGACTCAACCGTCGGCAATGCCGAGATCTTCTGCCGTGCATCTTCGGCGATCACGGGGCCCATACCGCAACCCGGCGCGGTCAGGGTCATCTTCACCTCCAGAACGTGTCCGCCAGTAGCGGTCGACTCCACGCTGAGATCGTAAATGAGACCGAGGTCAACGATGTTGACGGGAATTTCGGGGTCGAAACAGGTCTTCATCGCAGCCCATACCGCCGCCTCACTAAACTCCGCGGCATCACCCATAGCCACTTCCCCGCCGAGCTTCGTTAAATCAAAGCCGCTAAGAGCATCCGCATGCTCACGGTTGATGCGAAAAAGCCCTTTGTCGGTCCGCACCGTAACACTCCCACCCAGCGTCTGCATGACGTGGGCGTGAGTTCCTTCAGCCAATGTCACGGAGTCACCGGCAGGAATGAGCGTGGCCGGAATGGCGCGAGTCAGAGCGTAGTCGGATTTCATAAGAATGGGTAAAATGGTTCAGCGGACGTTAATCTCCAGCGGCAAACGCGCATAGATCCCTCGCGGGTCGTTGAACTGACTCAACACCTTGGCCTCCGACTTCAGGCCCGCGATGACCTGCGAAATCAGGCCTCGATGCGTGCTCTCAACCGGCCGCACATCCTCCAGCAAGCTTTGCACCATTTCAGGGAAAGTCAGCGACTGAGGGAACTCAGTGAGTTCAAAATCAGCCTCCACTGCGGCGGCCTTAGCCGCATAAGCAATCGCGGCGTCGAGTCCGCCCAGTTCGTCGACCAAGCCGAGCTTAAGCGCCTCGCGCCCCGACCACACCCGCCCGCCCGCAATCCGCCGGACCTCAGCCGGATCAAGCTCGCGCCCCTCGGCGACCTTACGAATGAACTCCCCGTAAATCCACTCCACCATGCCCTGAAAAACCGCCAGTTCACCTTCGGTTTTAGGCCGCGAAATGGTGAAAATATCCGCGTAGCGCCCAGTCTTCACGCTGTCCCAGGTCACGCCCATTTGGTTAGCCAATTTTTGCACTTCAAAGTGGATACCCACCACGCCAATCGATCCGGTTATGGTGGTCGGTTCGGCAAAGATCCGGTCGCCGTAAGCGGAAATCCAATACCCGCCCGAGGCCGCATAACTGCCCATGGAAACGATCACCGGCTTATCCTCCGCTGCGAGCCGAAGCTCCCGCTGAATGTGCTCCGAAGCCGTGGCCGAGCCTCCGGGGCTGTTAACACGCAACACGATGGCCTTCACGTCGTCGTCCTGGCGCAGAGCGCGCAACTCGCGGGCAAAACGCGCACCACCCACCTCGTCACTTTCACCTTCACCGTCGACGATGGCTCCTTCCGCATAAATCACCGCGACCTGATGCGCGGGGCTGGACTTCGGCGCCGGCAAAGAGCGGGCATAATCCGTGAGGGTGATTTGCTTAAATGAATCAGCCGGATCGGTCACCCCAGTGGCTTTTTTAAGCTGCTCCAACACCTCGTCCCGATAGGCCAGCCGGTCGACCACATGCGCCTTGAGCGCGGACTCGGGCCGGATGACGCCCTCGGCATCAATTAACTCCTGCAGCTGGGCCGCAGGCTGTTTGCGGTCGGCTGCGATATCTCCGCGTAGGTCGCCCCAGAGATCGCCGAGCAGTTTTTCCATCTGTTCGCGATTGGCCGGACTGAGATCCTTGCGCACGAAGGGTTCGGCGTAGGACTTGTAATCGCCGACTTTGGTCACCTGCACGCCCACCCCGAAACGCTCAAAGGCACCCGCATAAAAAGTCGGTTCGCTGGCCAATCCGGGCACCACCAGCGAGCCATAAGGATCGAGCACCAGATCGGTAGCACCGGCAGCCAAATAGAGGTCGCGCGTGGTAGCAAAATCCAAGTAGGCAACCACCGGTTTGCCCGAGGCCCGAAAGGTCGCCAATGCCGCACGCACCTCGGACAACACCGCAAAACCCGTGCCGTAGCCGCTGGGCGAAAGGCTCCCGAACATGACCACCCCAGCGATATGCGGGTCGGTGGCCGCAGCCTTCAATGCGCGGGTCACCGTGCGCAACTGTACTGAATGAGCGTTTTCGCTGGCAAACAGCGAGCCAAGGCCCGCTCCATCAAACTCGGGCGGAGCATCCGTGATATTGGCGCCAAGATCGAACACTAGATAAGTACCAGGGGCCGCAGTGACCGCCTTTTTTTCAAACGCAGAGGCCAAAAACAGAAAGCCGCACGCCAGCAAAAGAAGGCCCGTTACCGCGAAAGCCAAGCCCGCGAGCGTGCCAAGGAATGAGGCAAAGAAATTCTTCATAAAAAAACACCCTAACAAGCCGCTGGGCGCACTGCCAAAGCTTTTCGCGTAAGCCTGCTAGATGAGGTCGGTCTACCGGTCAAACTGGTCGCCCTCCACCTCATTAGCTCACCCCGATTTGAGCGACTTAACCTGAGAGCAGGTAATCCCCATTCGCTTTTAAGGTGAGCGTGATCGCGAATGAGTATCAGCGGGCATCGCCCTCGCACGACAGGGGATAAACACTTGCACTAGGGCTTTTAAAACCAGAAATTAGGGAGCCGTAAGCACACAGCTTTCAGTCCGCCGTTTTTTTTCAGTCATTGTCCTGTTCACTGAACCACCCGCGTTGCTGCTCATTTAATCCGATCCAAAGATGCCCAACTCCACTGACAAGCCCACCCCCAGCCGCAAGGCGCTCAGGATCAATCTCGACGAACTCAAATACGGCACGTTCGCCGAAATCGGCGCAGGACAGGAAGTGGCGCGGGTGTTCTTTCAAGTGGGCGGAGCCGCCGGTACCATCGCCAAATCGATGTCGGCCTATGACATGACGTTTAGCGACATGATCTACGGCAAGGCCCCGCGCTACGTCTCGCATGAGCGCCTCGAACTCATGCTCAACCACGAGTACAAACTGCTCAACGAACGCCTTGGCGAAAAACGCGGTGCCACCACCACCTTCTTCGTTTTCGCCGATACCGTTGCCGCCCGTAATTTCAAAGGCACCAACGAATGCCACGGCTGGATGGGCGTGCGCTTCCAGACCGAGCCCTTTGGTCCGCCCAGCGACATCATGATCCACGTCCGCATGTGGGATAAGGACAACCTGCTCCAGCAACAGGCGCTGGGCATCGTCGGCACCAACCTCATTTACGGAGCGTTTTACCTTAGAGATCAGCCGGAAGATCTCATCAAATCGTTGCTGGATTCAGTCGGAGCCGACCGCATCGAGGTAGACATGCTGCGGATGACCGGCCCGGCGTTTGCGGATATCGATAATCGGCTCATGTCGTTGCACTTGGTGCGCCATAAACTCACCAACGCAGTCATGTTTGGCAACGGAGGCCGAGTGCTCCAGCCCTCCGAGTTTCTCTACAAAAAGGCCGTGCTCGTGGAGCGCGGCAGCTTCCGGCCTGTCACCTTGGTCAACGCTGACATGCTCGCCTGCGCGTGTGCCCAATTCATGCAGGAGCCCAAGGTGCAAAACCAGGAGTTGGTCCTGCTCATGGAAATCACCATGAACAACCTGCTCGCCTCGGGAGAACTGGATGCAACCGACTTCCTTTCTCGAGTCGATTTGCTCGGGGCTATCGGCTTCAATGTGCTCATCTCGGACTACTCCGAATACTACCGCCTCATAGCCTACTTCCGCCGCTACACCCAAGAGATGATCGGCGTGGCGCTTGGGGTGAGTTCGCTGCAGGCGATTTTCAACGAGAAATACTACGAGCAACTTCCTGGCGGCATCTTGGAGAGTTTTGGCCGCCTGTTTAAAAACGGGGTGAAGCTCTATATTTACCCGATGAACCCACACGCCTATGACTACTACCGCGCCGTAGAAAACCGCGACGGTGCAGCGGTAAACGTGCCGGTGCCGATCGCGGCTACCGAAGACCTCATCACCGCAGAAAACATCCAAATCGAGCCGCACCTGCGCCACCTCTACGCTCACTTGATCGAAAACCACTACATTGAGAGCATCAAAGGCTTCTCGCCGACGATCATGAGCATTTACTCCCGCGATGTCTTGCAACGCATCAGCCACGGTGACGCCAGCTGGGAAAAAATGGTTCCGCGACCCGTGGCGGACGCGATCAAGGAGCGCCGCCTGTTCGGTTACGTTCCGCCGAAGTCGCCCTGAGTCCCATTTCCCCTCCAAGAAAATACACACGATCCGATTTAACCGCCAATGAACGCTAATAGCCGCTAATAAAAGCCCTAGACTCGTTGCTTCTAAATTAGCGTATCTTAGCGTTCATTAGCGGTTAAAAAATCCATTTTCTGGTGTTTGGCTGATTGCTTGTTGATGCGGTGCCCCTGAACTGTTGCCCAGTTTTTATGCATATGAATGGGAAATGATGTGAGTCCCGCTCCCGTTACCGAGAGGCAAGTTGAGCTTCATCCAGCACCAGCTTCTCGGGATAAATGACACGCCCCCGCATCACGGAATCGTCGCCAAACGTAGCATGGCGCACGTCGGCTAAGCGCACCGCTTGCGCCACCAAGTCTGGGCGTAAACCCGTGAACATGCCCTTGGCCTTTTCGTCGGCAAACAAAACCGGCGCGCGGTAGGCGAACAGGTAATCGAGCTGCCTCGATCGCAGCAATTCGCTCACCAATTGCGCCCCACCCTCGAAATAAACCCCCGCCACCTTTTCCTCGGTACAGCGGAGGCGGAAATCAGCGAAATTCACCCGCTGCGTCGGGGTTTCCATCACCCAAACCTGCACGCCCAGGTCACGCAGTTTTCGCACGTAGCCCATGCCGCCGTGGGGAGTAGTCACAACGATGGTACGCGCCCGATGCTCGTCGGTATAAACGTGCGGGAGCTGGGCGTTGCTCACCGTGCGCAAAAGCCCGTCGAAGACAAAACGCAGGGGACACCAAATCGAGCCATCGGGCGCGCGGGCAGTAAGACGGGGATTGTCCTTCAAAACGGTCATCGCCCCAGCTGCGATTGCGGGAAAATACCGGCGCCAATGATGCACATCGGCCCGCGCCGCATCGCCAGTTATCCACTTCGACTCACCCGACCTGCAGGCGATCTTACCATCGAGGGTACTCGCTACCTTCGCCGCTAACAACGGACCGCCCGTCACAATCCGGTGGTTGAAAATCAAATTCAGGTCCGCGCACTCGGCAGCCATCACGCCGGAGAGCACCTCGACACCAGCGGCCCGAAGCAGCTCAAAGCCCTGCCCCGCATGCGCTGGATTCGGGTCAGTCGCGCCCACCACCACGCGGCGAATCCCGGCGGCGAGAATGGCGTCGCAACACGCTCCGGTGCGGCCATGGGTCGAGCACGGCTCTAGGGTAACATACAAGGTCGCCCCCAAGGCCGGTGGCCGCCCCAGCGCGGCCAACGCCACGCGCTCGGCATGGGGACCGCCGTCCTGCGCATGAAACCCCTCGGCCACCACCTGGCCGTTCTCGACGATTACCGCGCCCACCAGCGGATTGGGATGCGTGCCCCCCCACGCCTGCCGCGCCACGCTCAGCGCGCGGAGCATGAAAAACTCGTCGAGGTTACGTGCGCTCATCATTGAAGTGGGGTAGAATCTTCAGCCGAGGATGATTTAAAACTAGTAGGCAGTAACATGGGTCGCGTCGAATTGAGTTCTGAAGTAGCGCGGTGCTTTAGCCCGCAAATTTGAAGTTATTTCCATACCGATAGCCGATGCCGGCTAAAGCACCGCGCTACTTTCGAACCGGCTCTGTGAGTGTTACGATGACAACTGTAGGAAAACTTAGCCACGCACATGCGGGTTGGTGCGTTTTTCGGTGCCCACGGTGGTAGCGGATCCGTGCCCCGGATACACGGCGGTCGCATCCGGCAAAGTATAAATCTGCGTTCGGATGGAGTTGAGTAAAATCTCAAGCCCACAGCCAGGGAAGTCGGTGCGCCCGATGCTGCCTGCAAAGAGTGCGTCGCCCACAAACGCCGCCTCTTCCTTGGGGAAATAAAAAAGGACATTGCCGGGGCAATGGCCGGGAACATGACGCACCTCAACGGTTCGCCCGAGCGCCTCGAAGCGCTCGCCTTGGGCCACCCAATGGTCGACCTGCAAGGGCTCTAATTTGATGCGACCGCTCAAAAACGCCGACATCATTTGCGGTGTCTCAAACATCGCCTTATCGGCCATGTGACCGCGCGTCTTGGCGCCGCTCGCCCGCACCACTTTGGCCGCATCCTGCGTGTGATCCCAATGCCCATGGGTGAGCCAAAGCTCCACCAGTCGGCATTTTTCCTGAGCCAAAATAGGTTCAACCAAGTCCCAAATCGCCCCAGGCGCATCGATCAAAACCGCTTCACCCCGGGCGGAGTCGGTCAGCAAAAAGGCGTTCGTTTCAATCGGCCCGGAGGGCAACACGTGCAGTTTCATGGTTTCGCAAAAACAACCGGAATCCCCCCGGCCGCAATCCGATAAAACCTCAGACTACACCGCCGTTGTGTCGCTATCACAAAGGACGCGATCCCCCAACGATGCGAGGTGTCCCCGACAATGGCAGGGCCGGAATCACAAGCGGGATGAATTCACTACTTCGAATCACTGTTTCGGCCCCAACCGTAGCGGAGCGCTTTTTCGATTTCCACCGCAACCAGCGCCATAACGGCAACCGCCACGATGCGCAGCCAAGAAAAAGGCGTGATCGGCGCGGTGTGAAACAACCGGTTCATGATCGGCGCGTAGGTGAACAACACTTGCGCGCCTATCATTGCCACCGAGCCCAGCACCGCCCAAGGGTTGGTAAACCAGCCGATCGAAAAAACCGAACGGTGCAGCGAGCGGCAGCTAAACAAATACGCGACCTCAACCAAAACGATGACATTGACCACCACCGTGCGCGCAACCGCTTCCGAGGCCCCGGCACCTCGCAACTCCAGGCGAAAAAGCCAAAAAGCTCCGACCACCATAATTCCCGCAACCAGCGCCGTGCGCTGAAGCAATTCCCGCGTAAACAAGGGCCTCCGGGGGGCCCGCGGAGGGCGATCCATCAAGTCGGGCTCCTTGGGCTCAAACACCAGCATCAGCCCGAGCAGAATCGCAGTCGTCAGGTTAACCCAAAGAAACTGCACGGGCAGGGCTGGCAGGGTGGTTCCGGCCAGCATCGCCACGAGTAACACCAGCGCTTCACCCACGTTGGTCGGCAGCGTCCAGACGATGAACTTGGTTAAATTATCAAACACCCCGCGCCCCTCCTCCACGGCGGCGGCAATCGAGGCAAAGTTGTCATCCAACAAAATCATCGCCGCAGCCCCCTTGGCCACATCGGTGCCGGTGATGCCCATGGCCACGCCGATGTCGGCCTGCTTAAGGGCGGGCGCGTCGTTGACCCCATCACCCGTCATCGCAACCACGTGCCCCCGGTTTTGCAGAGCTTTTACGAGGCGGAGTTTTTGCGCCGGGTCCACGCGCGCAAAAACGGCGGTGCGATCAGCGACGGCAGGCAACTCATCATCGGGAATCTGCGCCAGTTCCCCACCCGTCAACGCCACCAGGCAGCCGTGCTCGACGCGCCCCTTCAGCCCGATCTGCCCGGCGATTGCACGCGCGGTCACCAGGTGATCGCCGGTGATCATTTTAACGGCGATGCCGGCACTCTGGCACTGGCGCACGGCGGCGATGGCAGCTGCACGTGGCGGATCCATCATGCCCTGTAACCCCAGAAAGGTCATCCCGGCAGACACATGGGAGTGATCCAGTCGCACGTGATCGCCACCGACCGGACGGCGGGCCAGCGAGACCACCCGCAGTCCCCGGGCTGCCATCGCCTCAGCGGCGTGGTGAACGGCGGGGCGGTCCAACGCGACCAGAGTATCGTTATCGCCGAGCGCGTCCGTGCACCGCTCCAGCAAGCGTTCGAGCGCTCCGACTTTATAGATCATCCGCCCGACGCGAGCCTGATGCAGGGTGGCGCGGAACATGTGCCCCGACTCGAAGGGAATGGTGTCGATGAGCGGGGAAACGCGATGAACGTCGGCATGCACCAGGCCCCCCTTTGCCCCGGCGACGAGCAAGGCGGCTTCGGTGGGATCACCCTGAACCCGCAGTCCGTCGCCATCGACCACGATTTGCGAATCGTTACACAGCACCCCGGCGAGCAGGCACTCGGCGAGCGCGGAATGTTGGCGCAGCTCCAGCGCGCGCCCCCCCCAGCGCAGTTCGCCCTTCGACTCGTAACCGGTACCGGTGACCTCGTAGGATTTACCGCCGGCAAAAATATCGCGCACGGTCATCTGGTTTTCGGTGAGCGTTCCGGTTTTGTCCGAGCAGATCACTGTGGTGCTGCCGAGGGTTTCGACGGCTGGCAGTTTGCGAATGATCACCTGTCGACGAGCCATCCGCGAGACGCCGATGGCCAACACGATGGTTACAGCCGCCGGCAGTCCCTCGGGAATTGCCCCAACCGCAAACGCCACCGCAGGCATGAACAGCGCCGAGGGCTTGTCGCCGCGCACCAACCCCACCCCAATCATCACCACGGCCAGCCCCAGAATCCCGATCAAAGCCAAGCGGTTAAACTGCGCGATTTTACGGGTCAACGGGGTGGATAACTCGACGGCTTCGGAGATGAGTTGTGCGATCTTGCCCGTTTCGGTCTGGTCGCCGATGGCCCAAACCACGCATTCGGCTTGGCCGCTGGAGACCAGTGTGCCGGCGTAGGCTAGGTTTTTGCGCTCCGCCAGAATCGTCGCGTGGGCGAGCGGATCCGGGTGTTTGGCCACCGGCAGCGATTCGCCGGTGAGCGCGGATTCGTCGACGTGCAGATTGCGCACGTGCAGCAGGCGAAGATCGGCGGGCACGCGGTCGCCGGGCTGCAGGAGCACCACGTCACCGGGCACGAGTTCGACCGAAGGCACGCGTTGGCGGCGCCCGTCGCGGCGCACCGTCGCCTCGGTGATCACCATGCGGGCTAGCGCCTCAATGGCTTTACCGGCCTTCGCCTCCTGAATATAGCCGACCACCGCGTTAACCAGTACCACCCCGAAAATAACAACCGAGTCGGTCGTTTCCCCCATGTAGGCAGTGAGCCCGACTGCCGCCAGCAGCACGTAAATGAGCGGCTGGTTAAACTGCTCGATAAATGTGCTCAACCGTGACTTGCCCCGGCGCACCCGAACCTGATTGAGGCCAAAACGGCCCTGCCGCCTACGAACCTCTTCGGCCGACAGACCTTGAGCCAAGTTTACGTCAAGACGCCGCATCACATCAGCCGCTGGAATGTGATGCCAAATAGGCGCGTTCTCGGTCACCTCGGGCGGCGACTCGCCACCGAAACGCAACGAACACAGCGACTCAAAGAACGAGAGACAAAGGGCGAAAAGTGCGCGCATAAGTTAAGTTGTTTTTGAAGTCGTTAAATCCCGCCGACATCCGCCGCCTCAAAGCCCCGCGTTCGGGTGCCCCCAACCGCTGATTAGCTCGAAACCGGTTCAACTCAGCGGTACGCCGCCCCGCGCCAGCTCGCCAAACGAAATGACCCGTATGTTCGGGGTGTTCGCCAGGTAGGCGGCCGTTTCATGGAGCACATCGATGAAGGCGGACACGGGCTGGCCGGCGTCGAAATACTCCCACCAGTGTGTCACCAAAACGGTCAAGCGCTGCCCTTCGACCTGACGGCGAATCGCGGGCAAGATCGTCTTCGGGGCGCGGGCGCGTGAAAGCAGGCAACCAGGATGGGAAAGCAAGGTCGTGCTGCCGACTTGCCAATGCGGGGCACAGCGGGCCTTCTTCCATGAATAATGCGGCCACCAGGCTAGGGGTTGCCGCCCCAATTCGAACCAACCGGTTGAAACCACATCAAAGCGCCGCGCTGCTGCCGCCATGCCGGAGCGTGAAAACCGGTCATGCGGCGCAACAAAGGCACGCGGTCGCTCAAACCCGGCCTCAAGCAACCGGCGTGCGCCTCGCTCCATGAGGTGCGTCGCGGCCTTCTGGTCGACACGATCAAACTCAAAGCAGTCGTGAAAACACCCGTGCTGGGCCACGTGATAGCCGGAATTGGTGCGCACGTAGGCGACCAAAGCCGGATTCTCCTCCATCCGACGCGTTCCCTCGCTTGGCCGATGGCCTTCGGGTAAAAACCTCTCGATCCCTCCGTCGGGGCGCCGTGCATCCAGACGCACCTCGGGAATCACCGCCAGGTTCACCGGAAGCCCGCGCTCAAGGAACGGGAGGTACAGCTGTTCGAGGCGATTAACCGGCGTTAGCGCATTGGTGTCATCATCGCGCAAAATTACGTAGTGCATGACTTTTCATCGATGAGGGTTTCGTAGAGTACGCGCATGCGTTCGGCCAACACCCGTGTGTCGAAATCGGCCCACACCCGCTGCCGACCGGCGGAGGCCAAACGCCCGGCCCAATCCCGATCAAACCACAGGCGGTCAATCCCGCTGTGAAATCGTTCCGGCTGGGCCAAATCAAACAGCACCCCCGTTTTACCGTCCTCAATCAGGCAGGTCGCCCCCGAGGTACGGCTGGAGATAACCGGGGTGTTCGCCGCCCACGCCTCCAGGATGACCAAGCCGAAGGTTTCGGAAATGGACGGAAGAACCACCGCCCGCGCCTCCTGCAGCAAGCCGACCAGCCGCGGGTCACCCGGCGGAAGCCCGCCGGTCAATACGACATGCCAGCCCAGCCCGTGCCGGACAATCTCACGTTCCAGCTCCGCAGCATAGGTCTCGTCGGTTACTGAACCGGCCAAGACCAGAAGCAGCCGTGGATGCCGGCGGATCAAGGCGGGTAATTGCTCAATCAGCCAAGCTTGGTTTTTGACTGGGTCGATTCGCCCCAGCGAGAGCAGCACACTGCGTCCGCTGATGCGGGGAAAGGCCAAGCGCGCCGCCCCGCGCTGGTCAGCTTCGTAGATGCGCGCAGACACACCATGGGGTTGCACCACCACGCGCCGACTGGGGTGCTTGCGGCGCATCAATTCAGCCTCGCGGCCGTTGCACGTGATGATCGCGTCAGCGTCGTCCAACAATCCACGGCTGCGCAGTAGCAAGCCGCAAACTTTCCCCCACTCCAGCCCCTCGGTTAACGGCGCGTTCATTTGAGCCTTAAGCGCAGGCGGCAGATCATAGACTCCACCGTGAGTGGTGAACACAAACGGAAGCCGCCGCCGTCGCGCGACAACCCGACCGATCGAACCAATACGTCCCATGGTGTGGGCGTGGATGACCGACAATCCTGGCTCCTGCCACAGGCTGCGAATCAAGCCAAACGACATCAAATTGCCTCCCACGGCTATCATCTGGCGGCGCTTTTCCGCTGCTATCCCCCAGATCGGAACACAGGCATTGAAGCGTCGCATCTCACACCCCACCTCGGCCAAGGGGTCCTGGGTTGGCGCAGGTGCATTAATCGGAGCAGGCAAACTTGGGCTGTACACGAGTGAGCGGACCCCGTTCTGGTGCAGACCTGCGCACAACCGGTGGAGCGCGGTTTCAGTCCCGCCCCATTCGGCTGGATTATACTTCCGCAAAACGTGTGCGATGTTCATGACGACCGCACCTCCAAGCCCACCGCTGCGGGGCAAAACCGCTCATGGATTTCTGGTTCTGCCGACTGAATCGAGGCCCCGACTCGCGCCGGCTTTTTGTCGATTTTCCAATAATAATGCATTCCAGCCAGCGCTCCGGCCAAAATGTGGAAGGTAATAAAAATAGGGGAATGGCGGTAGGTCCACTCGGTGAGGCTTTGTAAAAAAACCCCGCAGAAACCGAAAAACACACCAACGCCCAAAACCCGCATGGGATCGGTCGCCCCCCGCCACAAAAACCCCGCGCCAACCTGGAACCAGCGCAGCCAGAGAAGTGAAAATAGCAACAGCCCCCCCCCACCCAACTCCCCCAGCAGCAGCGCGCCCAGATTGTGCGCAGGAGCGGCGTAGTAGCCTGGAAAGCGTTCGGTGCGGTCCACTAGATTCTGGGAGGCGTCGTAATCCTCATAGTTAATACCCTCCCTCGCGCCATAAACCTTGCTCACCCAATAAGACCAGTTGTTCAGCCCGATGCCCCAACCGTGATCGGCGACGATCATACCAGCCCAGCGCAGGTAAATGCCGCGGCCTTCGCCGCTCTCCAGGTATTCCTCGCTCAGGGTCGACTCGTTGAAGCGCGCCGTCAGCGGCTGCCACGAGGATACCAGCACCAATGCAATGACAGCCAAAACCGTGCAGCCGACCGCCACTTTTTTAAAGTTGAGCCTCCACGGGACGCAGAAAGCCGTCGCCGCCAGTACAACCAAGGCAAAAGACACCACCCCCGTGCGCGAAAGCGTGAGGATCATGGCGCCGGCGGTCATCACCACCGCGATCAAACAGGCCCAGCGCAACCACTGGGGAAACCCAACCGCTGCCGCACCAGCCACCAGCACAGGCCCAATCAGGCAGAGGTACATCGAAAGACTATTGGGGTGGTTAAGGTGACCTTGTACCCGAACCATACCTTCAAAAAGGTGTTGGCGATATGAAGTGAGCGCCTCGAAACCAACCGCGCAAACCAACCCGAAAACCAATATCTTGAGCTCGCGGGGTGATCGGATGTACAGCGCGGTCGCGAGAAAAAAAAACAGCCCGCGCAGGAGTTTCCAAAGCTCGAAGGCACCGAAGAGTTTCGGCTGGGAAAACAGCACCGAGCCCAAACAATAGACGCCAAAAAAACCCATCGCAGTCAGTCCGGCGGGCCAAAACCAACGCATCTGGCCCACGCGAGGCAGCAGCACGCAGGCAACCAGCACACTCAAGGCGAGCAAATCGACTACCGACACCTCCAGCCCACGCGACGTGCCGCGGTAGTTATCCTGACTCCAAAAGTTCACACTCATGCGCTCGGCCACGGAGGTGCCTGCAACCATCATAAAAAACATCAGGTCGCGCAGTCGCAGCGAACAACTCGCCGCAAGCACGCCCATGCCGGTAAAAAGGAAAATCAATGCCGCCGCGATTAGGTGTTTGGTGTCCATGGCTGGAGCGCCAGGCGAGCGAGCCGCGCGGCCTGACCCAGAGAGTATGCCCGCCGGGGTGCGCGCCGAGTAGTGGGTAAGCGCCTAGGTATGCACTCGGGCTCAACCCCATGGTCGCAGCACTGGAACTGCTTTAGCCTGCTCTCATGAGTGACATGCCCATCAGCATCATCCTGCGCTCGTTCAACGAGGCCTGGGCCCTGCGTGACACGCTGGCGGCCTTGCGCGCCCAGGACTACACCAACTGGGAACTGATCGTGATCGATTCCGGCTCCACGGACGGCTCGGTCGAGTTGATCCGCCAAGCTGCACCGCGGCATTTCATCCAAATTTTGCCGCACGAATACCAGCCCGGGCGGGTGCTCAATACGGGCATGCGCCTGGCCCGCACCGAGGTTGCCATCTTTCTGAACGCCGACGCCACCCCGCAGGGCCGCCAGTGGCTGCGGCCGCTGGTCGCCTCCCTGCGCGACCCGCACACGGCGGCGGTTTTCAGCCGTCAAATCGCGCGTCCCGAATGCCAGGCGGTGTTCGCGGCCGACTACGAGCGCGCATTCGGCGTTCGCCGTGAATCGGCGGGATGGGATCACTTTTTCAGCATGGTGAGCAGCGGCATCCGCAGGGACATTTGGGCGCAGCGCGGGTTTGTCGAAGCGTTGCAATACTCCGAGGACGACGAGTACACGCGGTGGTGCCGCAGTCAGGGGCATCGGGTGGTTTATTGCGCCGATTCGGTGGTGGTTCACTCGCACAATTACTCACCGCGCCAAGCCTACAAACGCTGCTTTGGCGAGGCATGGGCGCTCTACGCCATGGGCGCTACACGCCCACAGGACCTCATCTGGCTGGGGGCTCCGGCGCTCGCTTGGCTCAACGACGTGCGGCGCGACCTCGGTTTTTGTCTGCACACACGCCGCCTGCACGAATGGCCCCAGGGCTGCCGCATTCGCTGGGCGCAGCGGCGGGGCAAAGTCGACGGTGGCAAAGCCGGTGCTGCCATGCATACGGGAAAGGCGTTGGTATGATCGCATTCCCCGACCCGTGGTTCTCGGATCATTCCCGCGCGTTGCCCGTATCTTCCGGCACGACCGGGCCCGACGGTCGCACCACACGCTTCACGCTCGACGGCGATGACCACCTCGAGGCGCATTTGGCCACCACCTGCTCGTTGATTTTAGCGGGCCTGCGCGGGCTTATTCCGGAGCCGCGTATCGAGGCCGTTTTACTCGGCGGCGGCTACGGACGGGGTGAAGGCGGGGTCATGCACACCGAAAAAGGCGACCGGCCTTACAACGACATGGAGTTCTACGTGTGCTTGCGGGGCAACCGCCACCTTAACGAGCAGCGCCACCGGCTCGCACTGGAGGTGCTCGGCGAGATACTTACCCCGCGCGCCGGTGTCGATATCGAGTTCAAAATCACCTCGCTGGCGACACTGCGCAGCACGCCCGTGAGCATGTTCACCTACGACCTGATGATGGGCCACCGGCTGCTTTTAGGCGACCCGGCGCTGGTCGAAGGACTCGAATACCACCGCAATCCCGAAGACATCCCGCCGTCGGAATCGACCCGGTTGTTGATGAACCGCTGCTCTGGGCTGCTCTTCGCGCTGGAACGGCTGCGGCGCGCAGAGTTCACCGCCTACGACGCCGATTACGTGCAACGCAATCTGGCCAAGGCCGAGCTAGCCTTCGGCGACGCTCTGCTTGCAGCCCACGGCCGCTACCACTGGAGCTGTCCGGAACGCCACCGCCGCCTCAAACAACTTGCCCCCGAACCCGCCCCCGCATGGCTGGAAAAAGTGCGCAACCACCACGTCAATGGAGTGCTGTTTAAGCTGCACCCCGAGCGCAGTCTCGCCGCACGCGATGAGCTCCAATCACGCCACACCGCCATCGTGGAGCTAGGATTGAATGTCTGGCTCTGGCAGGAGCAGCGTCGGCTTGGGCAAGACTTTGGCTCGGCCCGCGATTACGCCTTGAGTCCGGATGACAAATGCCCCGAAACGCGGCCCGCGCGCAATCTGCTGGTGAACCTAAAACTAGCCGGTCCACGGGCCCTGTTGCGCAGCGACCGCTGGCGCCACCCACGCAACCACGCTCTGAGCGCTTTAAGCCTGCTGCTTTGGGATCCGCAGGTGATCCCGCCTACGGTGTTTGCCCATCAGGTCGCCGCTTACAAAGCGCGCTGGCGACAGGTGAATTGAGCCGGGCGAGCACGTTGCCCTCCAGCCAACGATCACACTCACCGGAATGCACGAAACGTGATGCCCCGCATCAGCGATCCTTACTTATTTGGCCCCAATAATTAAACGACCTCGTTTTATCCAAAAGCAGGCTTATCACTCTCCCCATGTCCCAAGACCCTCATGCCCAGTTTGATCAGGCGGTGCTCGATAAGATTGAGATGAGCCCGGTGGGCGCAGTACCCCATACCCCGGCTTATCAGGATGCGCTCAAGCGCCTGCGGGCCTCGCACCAGGTTTACGCTTCGGCCGATCACAAGGGCGGCCTCGTCACCGTGCGCTCGCTAGCGAGCCTGCCGCTGTTTTACGCCAATAACCTTGAAGCCTTCTTGGCTAGCAAGGTCGATGAATCTGAACTGGAAACAGACACGAATATTTTTAATCGCTATGAACAATCGCTGCCAGCCGCGTTGCGCGAAAAGGCCGAGGCGGCTCGTTCAATCGTCGTTGCCCGGCGGGTTCATCACCGCACCAAGCAAGGCGTCGAAGTGGTGCGCGACCCGATTCACAGTTTGTTGTTAGTGCCCGGCGCAGGCCCCCACCCCGGTTTAACCGGTAATTATCTGCATGGCTCGGTGCAGGAGCTCACAGGCGATGAGCACGTCGGCCATTGGTCGATTCACCTGCACGATGCCGACGATGGTGCCGCGACCTGCGAGGTGTCCAGCCGTGCCGAGGCGCTCGATAAACTCCAAGAAGTCCTGGCAAGCGCACCGTTTCTTTTGAGCGAGCTGACCGCACTGGGATTCCGTTTGAATTAACAAGCCAGGTTTATTGGCTCTGCGACATCGGCTAATAGTAAGCCGTCTTACCTAGCGCGGGCCGTCCGTTCGACGGCCTTGGCGACAAAGCAGGTGCCCACCCCATGGTTTAAAATCAAACGCGCGGCCGATTTTTCAGCGGAAGGATTTGTCAAACCCGTCGGGGTGGGTACTCGTTGCGACTTTGGCCGTGTCCAAACACAGCCTGAAGCCACTCCTCATGACCTCTTTTCGCACTGCTAGCTATCGACCCGTCATCGCGTGGTTCGCCGCGCTCAGCTCACTTTGGGTGTTTGGCGTAGTCACCCTCGGCGCTTTTACTACCAGTATCCACGCCGGCATGGCATTCCTCGATTGGCCGTTGTCAAATGGTTCGATCAACCCCGAGGGCTGGCTGAGCGAAATCGATAAATTCGCTGAGCATTCGCACCGCCTCTTCGGCATGGTCATGGGCTGGCTCGCCATTGGTCTGGTGGTGGGCTTGCACCGCTACGAAGCGCGGGGCTGGTTGCGCAACCTTGGCTGGGGGTCGCTCGGCATTGTGGTGATCCAAGGCGTGTTAGGCGGGACCCGTGTGCTTCAGGATGAGGTCATGGTACCCGGTTTCGCCATGTCGCTGGGAGAAATGCTGCGTATTCCCCATGGTATTTTGGCCCAGGTTTACGTGTGTACCTTGTTCGCCATAGCTGCGTCTCTGTCGCGCCCGTGGATTGAAGGCATTAAAGCGCAAACCGCCTTCCATCCTTCCGCCGGCCTGCGCCGCCTGGCCTTGGTCTCGACGTTACTCATTTTTGTGCAGCTGGTGGTCGGCGCCCTGATGCGCCACAATAACGCCGGGCTAGCGATTCCCACGTTCCCGCTCACGCCCGAGGGAGGACTGGTGCCCTCGCATTGGGATTTCAGGGTGGCGATCCACTTTACCCACCGGGTGATGGCGCTAATTTTGACCGGCGTGCTGATCACGCTCGCAATTGCGCTCTGGCGTTCGGCGACAACGGGAAGTGGCCATAAAATCGCTGCCGGTCTCGTCGGCGGCCTGCTCGTTGGGCAGGTTTTGCTCGGTGCAATCACGGTGTGGTCAACGCGAAATCCGTACGCCGCCACCGCTCACGTGATCGTGGGGGCGTTTTTATTGGCAACGGTCTTTACGGTAACATGGTGGACGTACCGGAGTTCATTCGTTAGCCCCCGATCCGCTTCGCTCGCCGCATGACCACCACCGATACTTCCAACATGGACGCCACACCCGCGAAGGCCCGCTTTGGCGATTACCTTGAATTAACCAAGCCGCGCCTGAGCCTGCTCTCGGTGATCACCACGCTGGTGGGCTATGCCGCAGCCCGCCCCGGCTGGCATCCGGTCGAATTCACTGCGTTGGTTGCGGGCACGTGCGCGTGCGCCGGGGGCGTGGCGGCGCTCAACCAATGGATGGAAAGCGACACCGACGCGGTCATGCCGCGCACGGCCGATCGGCCGATTCCCTCTGGCAAAGTGGCGACGGGGTCGGCCTTTGTGATCGGCGTGGGGCTGTGCGCGGGCGGGCTTGGGATGCTGTTTACCTACATGCACGGCGGGGCGGCTTTTTTCGCCCTGCTGACCATCATTTCGTACCTGGCCATCTACACGCCGTCGAAACGCTGGTCGCACTGGTCCACTGAAATTGGGGCGGTCGCAGGGGCGTTTCCTCCGCTCATAGGCTGGGCGGCGGCAACCGGTGGGGTCACAGCACTGGGGTGGATTCTCTTTTTGGTGCTGTTTTTCTGGCAAATCCCGCACTTCATGGCGGTGGCGTGGACCTATCGGAAGGACTATGGGGCAGTTAACTTCCCCATGCTGCCGGTGCGCGATAGCGAAGGCGGCAAGGTTTCCCGCTGGGCGTTTATCAACTCCGTGGCGCTAATCCTCGTCTGCCTGTTGCCTCAGGCACTGGGGCTGGCAAGTACCTATTACACGGGGGTGACCGTGGTACTGGGCGCGTGGTTTCTAACACACGCCAGCGCATTTCTGCGAAAAACCGACCGCGACCAGAACGCCCGCCGGCTGTTCTTCACGACTATCGGCTGGCTGCCCCTGCAACTGGGAGCGTTAGTGGCCGACCGGTTTATTTTCTGAGCGGAAAGCGCAAAACCTAATACCGTTAATCTATTTTATAAATTCGGACCCTACCCAATGACCCTTAACGACATCCCTGCTCTGAACGCCGGCCTCAACGCCCTAGCCACCGTACTCATAACTGCGGGCTTTATCTGCATCAAAACAGGCCGTAAAATCGCCCACCGAGCCTGTATGCTGGCCGCCGGGGCTGTTTCGGCGGTTTTTCTAGTAGGCTACATCGGCCACAAAATCCTCAAGGGCATGGCGGCGGGCGCCGGCGAGGCAGTCCATACCCAGTTCGGCGGCGAAGGCGCTATACGAGCGGTTTATTTCGTCATGCTCATCAGCCACATTCTTTTGGCGATCAGCATCGCCTACCTGGTGCCCAAGACCTTTGCCCTCGCCCTCCAAGGCGATTTCGAGCGCCACCGCACATGGGCCCGAGTGGTCTTTCCCATCTGGTATTACGTTAGTATCACCGGCGTACTGGTTTACTTTTTTCTCTACCAGTGGTGGCCCGCCACCCCATAAAACAGGCCTGCAGCTGCGCTTCGCCGACTACATCATTTGCTTATGCCGTCCAGCATGCGTGTTTATGGCTTGAAATGCCTCGCCGCATCCTGACGCTCAGAGCACTTATCCACTTTTGATTCATCCCGTTTGACTCGCCTGCCCTACCGACTTTTCGACAAATGACCTTAACGTCTATTTATCAGTTCATTAAACACCGCGCCCTGCCCTGCGCGGCCGTTTCCGTGGTACCGCTGTTCACCGGCGGTTGGTTAAACTGGCTCACAGGCCCCCAATCTACTTTCGATACACATGGTCCGGTCGCGCGCTCGCAGCTCGATGTTTTTTACGTCACGTGCTGGGTAACCGGTATCACCTTTGTGATCGTCGCTAGCATCATGGCCTACGCCATGATCAAATTCCGCGCCCGCAAAACCGATGACCCCAAGGCACTCCCGCCTGATCCCGGCCATGGCAACCCTCTTATAGAACTCAGCCTCATCGGCCTGTCCGTGCTCGCCCTGGTTTTTATTGCGGTGCCCACGCTCAAGGCGATCTGGTACACCTACGACGTTCCGGCCGACCAAAAAGCCATCGCCTACGAGGTCAACGCCACCGGTCTCCAATGGTGGTTCCGCTTCGACTACCCCAGGGAGCAGATCGACGGGGTCGGCACCCTCACGACTGCCAACGAATTGGTCATCCCGGCCGGTCGCCCGGTGCGCGTCAACCTGCGCACCGCAGACGTGATCCACTCGTTCTGGGTCCCCAAACTTGCCGGCAAGGTCGACATGATCCCCAACCGCGGCAACCACCTGTGGCTACAAGCCGACGCCCCAGGCTATTTCTGGGGCCAATGTGCCGAATTTTGCGGTGAATCCCATGCCGTCATGCGCTTCCGTGTGATTGCCCTGGCCGAAGCAGACTTCGCCGCTTGGGTCGCGCACCAAAAGACCAACGCCCGCAGTGTGGCCGCTGACGCCACGCCCGCGACACCCCCTGCAGCCCCGTACACCTACATTAATCGAGGCCGTAACGCCCCAGGCTACTCAGCCGACTTTGACGCAAATCCGTTCGCAGGATGGAAAACACAACAGGCGATCAACCCAGGCGAAAATCCCGCAGCCATC
Source organism: Opitutaceae bacterium (assembly GCA_947471115.1). Classification (GTDB taxonomy): domain Bacteria; phylum Verrucomicrobiota; class Verrucomicrobiia; order Opitutales; family Opitutaceae; genus Rariglobus. Next base: position 22,431 of record CANIXX010000022.1, read on the forward strand.
GCCCAAGGACGCCAAATTTTCCAACAAAAAGGCTGCGTGACCTGCCACTCCGTGCGAGGCAATGAAGGCCAGGGTGTGACAGGTCCCGACCTGACCCATATCGGCTCCCGCACCACCATTGCCGCCGGTCTCATGGAAAACACCCCGCAAAACCTACATCATTGGCTCACCCTTCCCAACGAACTCAAGCCGGGTAATAAGATGTATGTCGGTGTTCCCACCGGTGGTGGCAACGTCATGGCCGGGTATCTCAACATCGACCGCGCGACCGGTGAAACTACTGGCCACAACATCGTGGTCAGCGATGAAGAAGCCCGGAGCCTCGTCGCCTATCTGCACAGCCTGAAGTAATTTTTATATTTTAACGAACGCCGCCGCCACCATGTCTGCCCAATCCCAAACCCAATCCGCCGGTCACGCTGGCCACGACGCCGCTCCCGTGGAGAAGCGCTCTTGGCTGCTCACACGCCCCACTGCCAAGACCGGCCTCATCAGCTGGTTAACCACCGTTGACCACAAGAAGATCGGACTGCTCTACGGCATGTCCGCGCTGGTGTTTTTCCTGATCGGCGGCTTCGAGGCACTGCTGATCCGCCTGCAACTCGCGGTACCCAACAACACCCTCATCTCCCACCAGCTCTATAACGAGCTGTTCACGATGCACGCCACCACCATGATCTTCCTGGCGGTCATGCCCCTGTCGGCTGCGTTTTTCAACTACATGATGCCTCTGCAGATCGGCGCCCGCGACGTCGCCTTCCCGCGGCTCAACGGCTTCGCCTTCTGGGTGTTTTTAGTCGGCGCGATCGTCCTGAACATCGGTTGGTTTGTTAAATCCGGAGCACCCGACGCCGGTTGGTTCGGTTACGCCCCGCTCACCTCGACGGCCTACTCCAACCAGTTCGCCAATGACATGTCGACCGACCTGTGGGTTATGGGACTGCAAATCTTGGGTGTTTCCTCGGTGGTCGGTTCGCTCAACTTCATTGTCACCATTATCAACATGCGCGCTCCCGGCATGACCATGATGCGCCTGCCTGTGTTCACCTGGATGACCTTGTTCACCGCCTTCCTCATCATCCTGTCGTTCCCCGCCATCACCATCGCCCTCGTCGAATTGATGATGGACCGCTCCTTCGGTACCAGTTTCTTTGATGTTTCCAACGGTGGGTTGCCGATCCTCTGGCAGCACCTGTTCTGGATCTTCGGCCACCCCGAGGTGTACATCCTGATCTTGCCGGCGATGGGCGTGGTTTCGGAAATTCTTCCAACCTTCGCGCGCAAGCCACTGTTCGGCTACCCGATCATTGTGTTCTCGGGTGCCACCATCGGCTTTCTTGGGTTCGGCGTTTGGTCGCACCACATGTTCACCACCGGTATGGGCACGGTGGCAACGGCCGCCTTCTCATTGCTGACAATGGCGATCGCGGTTCCGACCGGTGTTAAAATGTTCAACTGGATCGGCACCCTTTGGGGCGGCACCCTGCGGATGACCACGCCGATGATGTTCGCCCTCGGTTTCATGTGGATGTTCATGATGGGCGGCTTCTCCGGTGTGATGCACTCCGCCGCACCGGCCGACGCCCAGCAGCAGGACAGTTACTTCGTGGTCGCCCACTTCCATTATGTGCTGATCGGCGGTTCGGTTTTCGCGCTTTTGGCCGGCATCCATTATTGGTTCCCGCTGATCTTCGGCCGCAAGGTATCCGAAACTTGGGGCAA
>CANIXX010000023.1 GCA_947471115.1 Opitutaceae bacterium
ACCGACAGGCGGGCACGCATGGGTTTTCCGAGCAGGCCTTGCAGGTCGTGTGAGACTTCGATGGCGAGGCCGCTGGGCAAGGTCGCGTGCCAGGCCACAAAATCATCGGGGAAGCTGCGGGTGGCGTTGCGACTCCAAGCGGAATTCGCAGCGGAGTATTGAAGCCCGAAAGCGCCGAAGCGGGTGCCAACGGCATTGGCGGCATCCAGCTCAAACGTGTAATGGGGATCGTTGGGACCGGCCGCAGGCGGGGCACCGTTTTTGGCCCAATTCCAGCCGCCATAGCCGCTCCATTCCTGCGTGCACAGGGGATCGGTCGAGGTGGCGAACAGTTGGGCGTTAAAGATAGCGGAAGGTGCGGAGCCTTGAACGGCCGAGGCGTCGGTGAGCCAGCAGCGCAGCAGGGGGCGCAGGGAGATGGTGCGGAACTTGGCGGCGATTTCGCTCGGCAGGGTCATGCCGGTGTTACGAAGTGCGCTGGCCAGGCCGGGATCGGAGAGTGCTGCAACCGGCAGGCGATTGGGTAGTCGGGGTGGGCCGCGCCAGACGCGGCGGTCGAGCAGGTAGAGGGGCTCGCGCTCGGCAAGGAACGGGCGCAGGTCGGCGGGAACCAGCGTGCCATCGGGTTTAACCAATGTAACCTGGAGGCGGGCGGGATCTGCGGGATCGGTGACCGCATTGTGGCGTAGCGGTTCGTCTTCGATGCGGAAGGGAGAACCATCAGCCATCACCACAGTCGGTAGCGCGGGCGGGGGGGCGAGGATGCGGGCGAAAAGGTCGCAGGCCAGGACGCGTTGATAACGCAGGTCGTGGGAGCGGTTCTCCAGTCGCAGGAGCAAGCCGAGGGCGCGGGCGGGCGGGGGGAGCGCTTCGAAAGCGGCAAGCCCAGCGTCCGTGAGTTGACCGAGCCATTTTTGGGTGGGGGCTTTCCAGCCTTTACCGATTTGGGCCTGTACCTCGAGCCGCGCCTTGCCATCGGATTGCAGCAACACGCGCAAGTCGGCAGGCATTTCAAAAATGGATTCATCGCCAGCGGGAGTCTGGGTGTGACGCTCGATGGGCGCCGGTGCGAGGAGAGCGTTGCGCCAATGAGTGAGCTCTTGTTGCACCAAGCGGGACTCGGCCGCGGCGCGCACCGCCGAGGTATCGGTCATGACCTGAAGGACCTCGGGGATGGCTTGGTTGGAGCGCTGGTAATCGTAGGCGAGGTATTGCCACAGTTCCCATGGATCTGCGGGCGGCTGAGCGGGCGGCCACCAACCATTAAAGGCGGGCTCCCATTCGCTGTGAGCGGCCTCGCGGCTGACCACGAATTCGCGTGCGCGAATGTTGGCCGGCATGATGCGACCATGGGCTTGTAGATCGCTAAAAAGCGCGGCGAGACGGCCCAGCAAGCGGCCTTCGTCGGAGTTGATCTCCCGGCCCAGTTTTTCGGCCAGCTTGGCCGACCATTCTTGGCGGAAGGAGGGTTTGTCGGCCAGCGCCGAGGCCTCGGCTTTGGTTTTTCCGGTGATGCGCGTGATGGTGACCTGGCCCGTGGTGGGGCGCACGATTTGGCGGTTAAGCCAAGTGCGGCCCAGCGCGTAAGCGTGTTTACAGTCCACTTCAAGCGGACACGTGCATTCGGAAAGCCAGCGTTGCCCATCCCAACTCAGCGTCGAGGTATAGGGTTCGCGCTCGGTTCCTTGTACCGAACCGGTGACCACCCCGTCGTCTTCCCACATGTCGATGACGCGACGCCCACGAGCGTAGGATTCCCCCCGTTTGGTCGTCGTGATGTCCAGACCGGCGAGATAACGGGTGAGCGCACTGAGAGCGTCCGGCGATTTAGGATCAGGGGAATGAGCAGGCACGTCAGGCAGGAGTGGGGAGTCGAAAACGAGAACGGGGAGGCGAGGAAGCGGCGGTTTTTAGTAAACCTGCTCTTCCAACAAGGCGAAAAGTTCGGCCTCGGTGATGCGTTTTTGCTGCATCGAATCGCGTTCACGCAGGGTGAAGGTGTCGCCTTCCTTTTCGATCGTGTCGAAGTCGATGGTTACACACCAAGGGGTGCCGATCTCGTCCTGGCGGCGGTAGCGGCGGCCGACCGCGCCGGCTTCGTCGTAGAAACACGGATACTTGCGCTTGAGTTTGGTGTAGAGCGCTTGAGCGCGAGCGACCAGCGCCTCTTTGTTTTTAAGCAGCGGCAGCACGGCGACCTTCACCGGGGCCAGGCGCGGGCTGAGGCGCAACACGGTGCGCGTCTCGGTGTTGCCCTTCTCGTCAGTGACCTGCTCCTCGGCGTAGCCGGAGGCGAGTACAGCCAGGAAGATACGATCGAGGCCGACGGCCGGCTCGATCACGTGGGGGACGAATTTCTTCTTGGTGGCCTCGTCGAAGATTTCCTGCGGTTTGCCGGAGGCGTTGGCGTGTTGGGTGAGGTCGTAGTTGCCGCGTGCGGCGATGCCCCACAGCTCCTGCACGCCGAAGGGGAATTTGAACATAATGTCCGTCGTGCCCTTGGAGTAGAACGCCAGCTTCTCCTTGAGGTGATCGAACTCGGAAATGTGGGAGTCGGGCAGGCCGATGCTCTTGAGCCAGTCCTTGCACCAGTTGATCCAGTAACGGTGCCACTTCGCCCAGTCGTCGTCCTCGTGGATGAAAAATTCCATCTCCATCTGTTCAAACTCGCGGGAGCGGAAGATGAAGTTGCGCGGGGTGATTTCGTTGCGGAACGACTTGCCGGTTTGGGCGATGCCGAAGGGCAACTTGACGCGACCAGTGTCCACCACGTTTTTGAAATCAACGAACATGCCCTGAGCGGTTTCGGGGCGCAGGTAGGCGACCGAGGAGGCGTCGGTCATCGCGCCGACGTTCGTCTGGAACATCATGTTAAAAGCGCGCGGCGGGGTGAGGTCGGGGTTGCCGGTGGCGGGCGAGGGGATCTGGGTGATTTCCTCGGGGCGAGCCTCGGTGAAGTCGCGAACCTGAAGCGGCAACAATGTGCCTCTCGCCTGCTTCTTTCGTTTAAGTTCGTTGGCCAGCTTCTCTAGATCGCGCGTAACATCATCTGTCTCTAACGTGGAGACGTATCCGATAGTTTCTATCACCGGAGGTGTGCCTGACTTTTCTTTGAGTTGGGCAAATGAGCTCGCTCCCTCAAGCGCACCTGATGTTTCCACCTGCACTGGTGCAAAGAAAAGTTGGTCGGCGCGGTAGCGGTTTTTGGAGACCTTGCAGTCAACCAGCGGGTCGCTGAAGCCTGCGACGTGGCCGGAAGCTTCCCAGACTTTGGGATGCATGATGATGGAGGTCTCGATGCCGACGACGTCGTCACGGCGGCGGACCATATCGTTCCACCAGCAGTCACGGATGTTCTTCTTCAATTCGACGCCGAGAGGGCCGTAGTCGAAGAAGCCGTTAAGCCCGCCGTAGATTTCGGAGGAGGGGAATACGAAGCCGCGGCGTTTCGCGAGTGAAACGATGGCTTCCATGAGATTTGCAGGCTCGGTGGTGGACGGCGTGGACATAAGAGTCGGCGGGTATAGCTCAGTCGCACTCCAGCGGTCAATGGTGGTGTGCGTTGTTGGCAAAGATAGCGGCAAGCTACGCGCCTGGCTCCAACTCACCCTGCGGGTGCGCCGACACCAAAGTGTAACCTATTAGGTGTTACTTGCGCTGGACACTTCAAGTATCGGGACTACCTGTGGTCTTCCTTCCTATGAAAAAATTACTCCTCCCCCTGATTGCTTGTTTTGCTCTGGTTTCCGCTGTGTTCGCTGCCGACGCGGCTCCGTCCAAGATTGCCGATATCTCGCTGGCTGACCTCAAAACCGCGATCGCTGCGGGCAAGGTCTCCGTCATCGACGTCAACGGCTCTGCCTCCTACGCCGTCGGCCACATCCCCGGCGCCATCGATTTCGCGGTTAACAAGGACAAACTCGCCTCCGTGTTGCCCGCCGACAAAGCCTCCTTGGTCGTCGCGTACTGCGGCAGCCCCAAATGCGGAGCTTACAAGAAGGCCGCCAACGCTGCCAGTAAGCTGGGTTACACCAACGTGAAGCACTTCTCTGGCGGTATCTCTGGTTGGAAAAGCGCGGGCGAGCCTACCGAAGCCGCCAAGTAATAGCTGTCCGTCTCGAAGTAGCGCAGACTTCAAGTCTGCTTTCGTTCTGACCAATGGAACGGAGTAGATCGGTAAGTCTGCGCTACGTTATTCAGGCCCCCGCGCTCGCCTCAGGCCGCATTACGTTGGGGGCTTTGGTCGGCGGCGGGCACTTGCTCTGCCACGGGATCGTCGCCCCACAACTCAACGTCCATAGCCGCAGCTGCCGTTGCCTCAGTTGCTGGTTTTTCATCCCTCGGTGCGGGTGCGCTGGATGGCACCGGTGCAGTCTCCACCGGCAACGGATCGTCACCCCAGAGATCGATTTCGCCCACCGGCGTCGCCGCAGTGACCGACCCAGCCCCGGCACTGCCTGCCGGCGGCAGGTCGTCAAAGCCAAATAGGTCAACGGCGCCGCTCGCCCCGTCGCTTGCACCTGAAGCACCACCTGCCGTAGCGCCACTCGCAGCGCCCGCCGATGCCACTGTGGCCGCTGCAGTCCCCAGAACTGCCGCCCCAGTGCCCAAAGAGCGATTATGCACGTCCACTTGGGATTGCATGGTGTAACCCTTTAAAAATTGGTCCAGCAGGCCCGTGGTATCGCTCGACACTCCGGCTTCATCAGCCGTGGTGGCGGCGGTGGTTTGCAGCGTGAGAACCGCCGCGTGTAGCGCCTCGATCTGCGCGACCGCCGCACCTGAGAAATCCGCATGGCTCATGGCCGTGCCGATCTGCGCCTCCAACAGCGGCAATTGTTCGCTGATTTGCATGAGTACGTCGATGACTTGGTCGCGGTAATGGTGCAGCCGGTCTTCATCCGCCCGTGTTTCATCGGTTAACTGGACAACAAACACCTCGGTCTTTTCGCGGACTGCGCCAAACGCATCGATGAGTTCACCCAGCCCGCGGGTGATGCGGTCGATGTCGGCGGCGAGTTGTTCGCTCAATCGGCAGGTGGTTAACGACACCTCGGTTGCCCGCGCCGAGACGACTTCGAGTCCGGTGCCTTGGGCGACGTGGGCCGACTGCACCTCGGCGTTCAGGCCGATGAGGTGAATGTCCAGCGTGAGCTCGCGCATGAAACTCGTGAACTGCGTGCTCATGCCGCGGATAGGCTCAATGGTGCGGTGCGTTTCCGTCACCAGCTCGTTGCTGGCACGGATAAGTTTGCCGACGTTTTCGAGCGCCTCGATCAGATTTTGGATGCCGCCGTCGATGGTGATGTCGGACACGTGCTGGCTTTGCACGGCACCGAAGTCCTGGTTGATGCCAGACATGGCATCGATGATTTTGCTCAAGCCGCCGCCGACTTGGCTGCCGGCGGTGGCGAGTTCAGTTTTCATGACACCGAGTTGGGCAGTGACCAAGCGGCTGGCGTGTTCAACAAAGCGCAGGGTGCGGCCGCCGCTGGTACGGTCATGGGTCATGGCGCCGTGGGCGGCGTGCATCTCACGTAAAATGGAGTTCAGGTGCTGTAGTTTCTGATTAAGCATGTCCTGCGCCTGCAGCGACATGACCACGCAGCCGGTCTCGCGTTTGACCTGCGGTACGACGGATTCCATGCGCCCGTCGCGGGCTTGGTTTTTAGCGTAGTTGGCTTTGACCGAGCCGATCGACGCTTCCAGTTGGGCTCGCAGCGCTATGACCTGTTGGCGGGTGGCGCTTTGACGCAGTCGAAGGCTCGTTGCTGCGGAATCTAAGCTTAGGCCGATGTTTGCGATGATCTCGAATTTCTCCTTAAACCCCGACTCCACGCGTTCGCAGATGCGGGAGATCTCGGTGTTAAGGGCGAGAAAGGTGCTTTGCACTTCAGCAGGCAGCGAGGCCGACTCCACGCGGAAGAGAATTTGAACGTATTTAAGCGGGGTGAGCGCATCGGTGAGCGACTGCTGTGCGGGGAGGGTTTCACGGATTTTTTGGCTGGTTGCGGCCAGTCGTTCGATGAACTCCACGACCTGCTGGTCACTGCTTTCGGCAAACTCGATGCCGCGCCAAATGGTCGCGGCCGCCAGCTCGATGATGGCGGTGCCGCCCTCGGGGCCCTCGGCCAGGGCCAGCATCCGGCGGCTTTGGGTCACGAGGCTTTGTTCAATCTGAATGGTGGTTTCGAGGATCGAACCGATTTGTAAAAAGCCCGCCTCAACGCCCTGCATCGCTCGGTCTACCTCGGCGGAGGCGGAGGCGATCTCGGCGAAGGGCGTGGTTAACCGGTTCCGCCAACGTGCTCCGGGGTGCAGGTTGCACAGACGGTTGATCAACAGAGGTAAGAACGCGGGTGGTTTCATTTAGCACCAACAGGTTGATAGACCGTTGCCCGGCCCAGGCCGACAGTTTGCCAACTGGCATCGAGGTTAAGGGTGGTCTCGGCCGAGCCCAGTAGCAGTGAGCCTTGGGGTTGGAGGGTGGCACCGATGTTGCGCAAAATCGCCTGTTTGGTCGGGACGTCGAAATAGATCATGACGTTGCGCATCAGCACCACGTCGAATAGCGGCAGGCGCGGCCACGGCTCGATCAGGTTCATGGGACGGAAGTCCACCATGCGCCTCAGCTCGGCGTTGGCGGTCCAGATTTTACCGTCCTGGGTGAAGTATTTTTTGATCAACGCGGGGCTCAGGCCGCGGTTGATTTCGAACTCGTTGTAAGAACCGGCGCGGGCCTGCACGAGCACGGTGGAACACAGGTCGGTGCCGATGATCTGGATCGCCCAGTCGCTGAGCTGGGGAAAATGCTCCCGCAGCATCATGGCAAGACTGTAGGCCTCCTGGCCAGTGGAGCTGGCGGCGGACCAGAACGAGAGGCTGCGCTGGGCGGCGCGTTGGGTGATGAGCTTGGGAATGATGGTTTCGCGCAGGGCATCAAATGGCGCGATGTCGCGGAAAAAGAACGTCTCGTTGGTGGTGAGCGCATCGAGAACTTTGTTGTGAAGCGGATTACTGGGAGGGGTTTTGCGCAGCAGGCTGATGAACTCGGGCACGCTGCTGCAGGCGTTGCTGGAGGCCAGCGAGCTTAGGCGCGACTCCACGAAGTAGTCCTTACCCGGCTCGATGATGATCGCCGCGGAGCGTCGGGCAAAGCTAGTTACAAATTCGAAATCGGCGGTGGGAAGGGCCACAAGGAGGAGTTGGGGTGGGGGCGGGCGTTAAGGACGTGTGGCGGGTAACAGGCGCAGGAGGACGCCGGCGATTTCTTGCAAGGGCAGGATTTGGTGGGCGAGGCCGGCCTCGGCGACGTAGCCGGGCATGCCCCAGACCACGCTTGTGGCCTCATCTTGGTCGAGAATGGTGGCGCCGCGTTCGCGCAAAACGGTACAGCCATGCAGACCGTCCTGGCCCATGCCAGTCATGATCAAGGCCAAGGTGGCTCCGCCGTAGACGGTGGAAACGCTGCGAAACAGGACATCGACGGCGGGGCGGCAGGAGTTTTCGGGAGGTCCGTCGTGCAGGTGCAGGCGCACTACGGCACCGTCGCGGCGCACCTCCATGTGGCGACCGCCGGGGGCGATGTACACGTTGCCCGCCTCGACCAACTGGCCCTCTTGGCCTTCATGGAATTTGAGCGGTGAACCCTTGCCGAGGCGTTCAGCCAGCATCTGGGTGAAAAGGGGCGGCATGTGCTGCACGATCACCACCGGTACCGGCAGCGGGCGGGTGATATCCTTAAAAACGGCGGCGAGGGCGTTGGGCCCGCCCGTCGAACAACCGATACAAAGGACGGCCGGCGGGGTGGACTTGGCGGGTGCGGGGCTGGTTTTCAGTGCCGGACGAGCGGCCGAAGAAGCCGGTAAAATTCCAGTGAATCCAGTGGAGTTGCCCGCAGGTGCGCCGACTGTGGGCGGAGGTGGAGGGATGTGGCGACAGTGGGTTTTGATCTTGGGGATGAGCTCGTTTTTGAGCCGCTCCAAGCCCTCGGCGATGTTGCCCACGTTGGACGGTTTGGTGACGTAGTCGGTGGCACCTGCGTCGAGCGCCTCAAAGGTGGATTCGGCCCCCTTCAGCGTCAGCGTGCTGAACATGATGACCGGCAGTTTTGGGTAGGTTTTGCGTAGTTCGCGAACGGTTTGAATGCCGTCCATCTCGGGCATCTCGATATCCATGGTGAGGATGTCGGGGTTAACCTGGGAGATTTTTTGCAGGGCAATTTTCCCGTTGGCGGCGGTGCCCACGACCTCCAATTGGGCGTCGCTGCCCAGCGCCTCGGAGATCATTTTACGCATGACCACGGCATCATCGACAACTAGAACTCGGATACGGGGCATGGGTGAAATAGGGCAGGCGAAACGGCGCGGTTACAGAGATAAATAGGGCAGGTGCACAGGGGTTAATCGGTCACTTTGAGCTAACCTTAAACGCAATACGCAAAATCCCTAGTCGTGCAGTACCCTTCGAGTTTGCGGCTCGAATGTAGTGCGGTGCTTCAGCCCGCATCGGCGATTGTGAGAAGAATACGACGCAACCCTGCGGGCTAGAGCAACGCGCTACCTCAGAGCTCAATCCGACTAGATCGATGTTACAGCCTACTTAATAGGGGTGCGCAGAGCAGCTGAACGCCGTTGCGAGCTGAATTACTGGAGAAGGGCGTGTCGTGGGGGGCTTTCATGGGCCGTTGGATTGGGAGCGGGCCTCATGCCGTGACGTCCTTGCACTATCCAGTTCACGCGGAGGTGGATCCTCGCACGGGGCCAACTGGCTGGAGCCTAGGGGGCGCAGTCGCTGGCGGGGGCAGTTATTTGGCTTGGCGGCGAGTCGCAGCGATGGGGTGCGCCGGGAACGGCTCCAAAACCGGCGCGACCACGGGGGCAGGCAGGTTCGGCGCGCGAAACAGCGGCTTACCCCAAAGTACATCAAAGGCTGCAGTGGCTGCAATCGATACGGCGGGAGGGGCGGGGAGGTTGTGGGCTTGCTGGATCATGGTCGTTTGGGGCTGATATAACTCTTATATCGGAACCGTTCGCATGAAAATTGAGCGCAAATTGTAAGTTTGCTTAAAAAAACGAAAAAAGCCCGTCCGCAGTGCGGACGGGCAGTCAGTTTAAGAGGGAATCTGGGGGGGCTGCGGCGTGTCCTATGGGCCGGGGTTAATTCATGCGACCTTAGCCAACTCAGAGTTTGCCGCGAAATTCAGGGGCTGTTTCTTGGGAATGGTCAGGGTCAGGATGCCCCGGTGGAATTCGGCCTGGAGGGCGGCGTAGTCCAAGCTGCGGCCGAGCCGCAGGCTGAGCTGGTAGTCGTGCTGTACGCCTTCGAGGTTGAGCGAGCCAAAGTTGACCCGAACGAAGTGGTGCTTGCGGGCGTTGATCAGCAGGTCGACGCCGTTAGAGGTGATTTCGATTCCGGCAGACTCCACGCCTGGCACGTACACGACGATCCCGAAGTCGGACTCACGCTCTTGGCAGTCGTAGTGCGGCTTACGAACCGTCACGGATGAACCCGAGGCGGTGGAGGTACGGCGACTGACGGAGGAGAGCGGTGGAGTTAACGAATTCATGGCGAAGCGGGCAACGGAGGTGAGGAGTGGTGTGGTTTATTTAGGTGTGACTGATCGGATGGGCATAGTGCCCAAAACATCGGGTCATTCGCGGCGGAGTTTAGCGGATGCCTCCTGGGTTGGTATGGGGTCCATGCCCACCTGCGGCTTGGCTCGATTTGGCGGCCAGCGACGGGAGGTGCGTGTAGGTGGTTGCGTTCATAGGTGAAGTGTTAGGTCTTTCGGCAACTGATAATGCACACGGCGTGCCAACCTCGGCGTGCGGCGGTTTCCGCTCAACGCAAGCGTACTTCTGCCACCTGGATCACTACCCCAAGCAACGGAACTTTGACCGTGCCGCTCGTGGGGTCATGGCTGGCAAACAACGCCCAAACCCACGCCGCGCCGGCGACAAGAATCGCCGCCGCCCAGAGCGGCTGCGCAGACCGCAGGCTTGCTGCCTCGGGTCCGGCTTTGTTCCCGGTCATCATCGACAAGGCGATCGGCTCGCGGTGGCGTAGTGTATGCCAGACAAGCCCGGCAAGGTGGGCGCCGATTAACACCAGAAGGGCGATCGCCAGTCCCTCGTGCAATTCCTCGCCCGCCTCGCCGAGCCAGCCTGCGCCGGTCGCAACTGAAAGCGGCACCACGGCAAACATCAGCAACGTCACCACCGCGCCCCCCGGGTTGTGTGCCAGATAACGGCGCGCCTTGCCCGTCAGCACTTCGCAAAAATAGCCGACCACCTCGCCTGGGCGGACCGGAAAGGCGGCGAAGCGATTGTACTTTGAGCCGACCAGGCCCAACACCAAGCGCACCACCAGCGAGAAGGCAGCCACCAGTCCGAAGAGCGCATGGAACTGGAAAAGCGGGCGCTCGTCGTCGACTAAAAAACCGATCGCGAGGGCGGCGGTGAGTGAACCGGCGAAGGTCCAGTGAAAGAGGCGAATCGGTAGGTCCCAAATACGGATTTTGTTCACCAATGGAGCGGGCGTCATAGTCGCCAGTATACCTCCATCCACCTTAGAAAGCCACCGGCCCACGATTAGAGTTTTCTAATACACGCAAAAAGGCCGTCCGGGTTTCCCTGGACGGCCTTTGGTCACAACGGCGGTATGTTGCGGACTACTCGTTTGCGCTTAAGCGACGCGTTCGACCACCAACGGGGGCGGCGTGGGGCGCTTGGGCGCGAGGCGGTAGGCCTCCTTGAAGTAGTTGAGCGCAGTCTCGAGTTTCGATTCGTCGTTGTAGTGGATCATCATCAGCGGCTCGCCCTGCTTGACCTGGGTGCCGACCTTCTTGATTTCGGAAACACCCACCGAGTAGTCCACCTTGTCGCCGGCCTTCTCGACGCCAGCACCGAGGAGGTGAACGCCACGGGCGATCATCGCCGCATTGATGGTGTGAACATAGCCGCGCTTTGGGGCCGGCAGCTTGCGGATGTGTTTGGCCGCCGGGAATTTTTCCGGGTGGTCGATGTAGGCGGTGTCGCCGCCTTGGGCTTTGACCAGCTCCTTGAACTTCTCAAGGGCCGAGCCGTCGCTGAGGTGGCGCAGCACGGTTTGTTTGGCCGAGAGGGTCGAGCCGGCGACGCCAGCTAGACGCACGATCTCCATACCGAGCTTGAGCACGAGCTCCTTCATATCCTCAGGACCTTCGCCCTTGAGCAACTGGATGGCTTCTTTGACCTCGAGAGCGGTGCCCACCGTGTCGCCAAGCGGTTGGTTCATGTCGGTGACCAGCGCGACGCAACGGCGTTTGAGCGAGCGACCGACGCGGGTCATCGAGCGGGCGAGCTGCTTGGCTTGCTCCAGGTCCTTGATGAAGGAGCCGTTGCCCCACTTGACGTCGATCACGAGACCCTCGGAACCCTCGGCGAGTTTACGCGAAAGCACGGAGCCGGTGATCAGCGGCAGGCTGGGGATGGTGCCGGTTTCTTTGCGCAGTTCGTAGAATTTGGCGTCGGCCGGGGCGAGTTTCGGGTCCTGCTCGACGATGGCGCCGCCGATCTTGGCGAGCTGGTTGGTGAACGCATCGATCGACAAGTGGCTCTTGAAACCGGGGATGGAGCACAGCTTTTGCAGTGGGCTGATGATGTAGTCGTGTTCTACGCCGCTCATCATCGGCACCACGACGCCGCTGGCCATAGCCAAGGGCACTAAAACGAGAGAGGTTTTATCGCCCACGCCACCGGTCGAGTATTTGTCGATCTTTGGCTTGGCGATGTGCGACAGGTCGATGACCTCGCCGGAAAGCATCAATTCCTCGGTCAGGATTGCGGTCTCCTGAGCGGACATTTGTTGGAAGAAAATGGTCACCAAAAGCGCCGCCAGCTGGTGCTTGGGAATATCCTCATCTAGCGTGGAATCAATGATGTAGCGGATTTCCTCTTGGGTGAATTCCTGCCCATCGCGTTTCTTTTCAATGAGAGAGTTAAACGACGGCTTAATGAATCGGCGGGACGGGATCGTGCGTTTGGTCATGTAGTAGTGTGATTTAAGAAATTGGATTGTCCGCTGGACGTAAATTTTAGACCCAGAACAAACTCCCTAGGAATGTCGAGCCAAAATCCCAGCCGATGCCTCGTGGGCACAGCATTGAACGCGCCAGATCTTCGGCGAATTTTGACGCCATGTTAGCAACGACCGCATAGGTGTGGCTTGGGCGCGAAGCCAAAGCGCTCCACAATGCTAAAAGTCCGCGTCGGACTACCGATAGAATCTTCGGGGGTCTTCCGTCGCGATCGACGCGCCCTGCAACTACGCCGTTGTGCTGCCGCGGCGTACCTTAAGGTGCGCCCAGGCTTGCGTCAGCGACTGCGCCAGCGGTTGCATGGAGACTGGCTTGCTCAGGTAGTCGTCCATACCGGCGGCCAGGCACGATTCACGGTCCCCGTTGAGCGCGTTCGCAGTCATCGCAATAATCCAAGGGCGCCGCTTCGTTTCGTGTTGTTCGCAAATGTGCGTGGTCGCCTCCAAGCCGTCCATGACGGGCATTTGCATGTCCATAAACACGACGTCGTAGCGGCAGGTCTGGACTGCGGCCACGGCCGCCCGACCGTCGGCCACCACGTCGCAGGTGTAGCCGATGCGCTCGAGCATGAACGTCACGACCTGCTGGTTAACCTCCAGATCCTCGGCAAGCAGGATGCGCAAGGGGAACTGCCGCCCTTGGGTCTGGGTCGCTTGTTGCGGCGCCTCCAGCACGGGTTGGCTCTGCGGAATAAACAGGTTGATCAACGCTTCCCTCAGCACACCGAGTTTAACCGGTTTGGAAATGAGCCGCGTCACGCCCAAACAGTCGGGGGGCTGGCCACCTGGCCCCAGCAGCGTCAGCGCGATGATGGGCAGGCTAGTGGCCGTAAACGTACGCCGCAGCTCCGTGATCAAGGCCCGACCGTCCATGCCCTGTAATTGCAGGTCAATGACCGCAGCCTCGGGTGTGGCTTCCTGGGCTAGCAGCGTCAGCGCCTCTGCCGCTGAGCTGGCCAGCATCGGGATGACGCCCCAATTTTGCACCTCTTGGGAGAGGATTTGGCGGTGAGTGGCGTTGTCCTCCACAATCAGGATACGCCGACCCTCCAGTTTGGGAATGCGTTTGCCCTGGGACGTGGGATTGCCGACGGGCACCAAGGGGATTTCAAATTGGAAATCGGAGCCTTGGCCGATCACCGAATCCACCCAAATGCGCCCGCCCATCAAGCCGACCAGTCGCTGGCAGATGGCCAACCCTAGGCCTGTGCCGCCGTATTTGCGCGCAGTGGATGCCTCGGCTTGACTGTAGGATTTAAAGAGCCGGTTGATGCCGTCGTTGGAAATGCCAATGCCGGTGTCACGCACCGATGCATGCAGGCAGAGTATCCCAACAGCGTTGATCCGGGGTGTGCACGCCACCAGGACTTCGCCCTTCTCGGTGAACTTAACGGCATTGCCGACCAAGTTAATAAATATCTGCCGTAGCCGGGTGATATCGCCCACCAACAGGTCGGGCAGGTCGGGTGAGAGGCGGCAGAGCAATTCGACGCCCTTTTTACCAGCCGGACGTGCGGCGATGTCGAGTGCGCCCTCGACGCAGTCGCGCAAATGCACGGGCGCTTTTTCCAGTTCCATCTGCCCTGACTCGATTTTGGAGAAATCCAAGATGTCGTTTAACAGTCCTAAAAGGGCGTCGCTACTGGTGCGCACCGTGGCGGCAAAATCGCGTTGTTGGCTGGACAGCGGCGTATCGAGCAAGAGTTCTGACATGCCGATGATGGCATTGAGCGGGGTACGGATTTCGTGGCTCATGCTGGCGAGGAATTCCGCCTTGGCCAACGCAGCCTGCTGAGCTTCAAGAGTCAGTTGTTCGGCTCGGTTGGTCGCCTGTTCTAGGGCATGATTGCGCTCCTTGAGGAGCTCCTCGGTGCGTTTGAGTGCATCGATATCGAGCAAGATGCCCGTTACCCGCCGTGCGCCACCGGAGCAGTCGTAGAGCGACTCGCACTTGACGCGCACCCACACAAATTCGCCATCCTCCCTGAGTATACGTGCCTCCTGGTCGAAGGCCACGCCTTGGTTCATGGCTAGATCGAAAGCAGACTGGATACGTTGGCGATCAAGATGGTGGTAGTAATTGATACTGGCGGCGAAGGTCACCGGTGTGCCGGGTTCGATCCCGTGTAGCTCGTAAGTGATGTCCGACCAAAAAACGAAGTCGCGGGATGCATCGACCTGCCAATGGCCCAGCCGGGCGATGCGGCCGGCCTTAGCCAACAAATCGGTGGTTTTTTGCAGGCGTTCCTTGGCCTCGTGGAGAGCGGTGACGTCACGCGACACACCAAAAGTGCCAACGATTTCACCGCGCGAATTAAAAAAGGGGTATTTGCAGGTGTGTGCCCAGCGTACGCTGCCGTCGGGGAAATCCTCTCGCTCCTCGACGTTGAGCAACGGGGCCCCGGTTCGCATGATTTCCTGTTCATCTGACAACGCTTGCGCGGCGTGTTCTTTCCCAAAGAAATCCGCATCGGTGCGCCCGATCACTTGCTCAACCAAGTTGCAACCCAAGTAACGAACCAGAGTTCTGCTTACGCAAATGAAGCGGCTTTCGCGGTCCTTGAAATAAATCGCCTCGGCGGCGTGCTGCAAAAGAACGGAGAGCAGCGAGGTGGGGTCGGAAGGAGGCATCGGGAGGGGTGAAATGGACGCAGAGCCGCGTCTTACGTTGTCAGTTAACGCGTCAGAGTGAGCTTATCGGCACATTCTTACGTAAACTTGAGTCCCGTTTTACCGCGAAGAAGTTCGGCAGGTTGTGCTGCCTCCTTTAAAGTTGCGCAGACTTCGAGTCTGCTTGGTTAAGGAGCATCAAGCCACCTAGTAGGCGGTAACATTTAAAGTGTTGGATAGTAGCTTAACGTGGACGGGTGTCTGACTGATGCAGAGTTTTAACGCTAAGATCGCAAAGAACGCTAAGGAGTCGGGCCTAGGATCGGTCCTTTGCGGTCTTGGCGAACTTTGCGTTAAATTTTCGGTTCAGAATCCGACACTCTAAATGTTACTGCCACAAAGGCAGACTGGAAGTCTGCGCTACTGCCCGATCCCTCAGGCTTTGCGAAACAGGTAATGGCTGACCAGCCACTCCTCGCCACCACGATAGCCCCAGAGTTCTGCGCAACTCAGGTAAAACACGCGCCAATACGCCCACCACTTGGTCGCTTGCTCGGGTCCGTAGGTTTGCGCCAAAAGCGGCATGATCTTGGCGCGGTGGGCGTCCATGTTTTGCAACCAGTGCTCCGCGGTTTGCTGGTAGTGGCGGCCGTTGACCTGCCAGTCTTGCACCAGCGTCAGGTCGGCGTTGAAGCGCGGCAGCAGGTCGTGGGCGGGCATTTGGCCGCCGGTGAAAAAATAGCGGCTCATCCAGTCGCTCGGCCCCGTGGATACAAAGTGATAACTGAAGCGGTGGTGGGTGAAAATGTGGGTGAAAAGTAGTCCGCCGGGGCGCAACCAGCGGGCGATGTTTTTAAAGAGTAGCTCGTAGTTTTTAAGGTGCTCGAACATCTCCACCGACACCACGCGGTCGAACGAAGCGGGGGCGATGTCGAAGGTGTTAATATCACAGGTGATGATCGTCAGGTTGGTTAGCCCGCGACGGCGTGCCTCGGCGTCGATGTGCTCCTTTTGGGTGCGAGAATTGGAAATCGCGGTGATGCGCGAGCGGGGAAATTTTTCGGCGTTGTAGAGGCAAAGCGAGCCCCAGCCGCAGCCGAGTTCTAGGATGTCCTGGCCGTCGGTGAGCTGGGCGCGTTCGGCGTAGACGGCGAGCATGAGCTCCTCGGCTTCGGCGAGCGTCTCTTTGCCGGTTGGATAAAGGCAACCGGAGTATTTGAAGCGTGGGCCCAGGCAGTAGCGGTAGAAGTCGGTGGGCACCTCGTAGTGTTGCTCATTGGCGGCTGCGGTCTGCTCGGCCAAGGCGCGGGTTTTGAGGTCGGCGACGTAGGCGTCGGCGTTGTAACGCGGGGTTTCGTCGGCGATGCGCTGGGCAAGCAAGCGGCGGATGCCGAAGCGTAGCAGCCAGTCGGGAAGCAGGTTTTTTTCAAGGAGCGTGTCGAGCATTGGGGAAGTAGCGAGTAGTGAGTAGCGGGTAGTGAGTAGTCGGAGGCAGGCGCGGGCGGATTAACTCTTTTTGGTGAACCACGGAATGAACGCTGACACTCGCTGCTGATAAGCGCGGTAGGCGTCGCCTCGGGATTTTAGCGATTGGGCCTCCGCCATCGGTACGCCGGTCACGTTAAGCAGCAGATAAAGTATGCCGAGCGGGCAGATCAGACTGGTCCAGCCCCAGGGCGAGGCGCAGGCAAAAACGAAAAATCCGAGCCACACGCACCACTCGAAAAAGTAGTTGGGGTGGCGGCTGTGCGCCCACAGGCCCACCGCGCAAACCTGGCCGGCGTTGGCGGGGTTTTGTTTAAACGCGGCAAGTTGGGCGTCGGCTAGCGACTCGCCCAAAAGCGCGATCAGCCACAGAGCAGCGCCGGCGATTTCCAGAACGTGAAACTCCGTCGCGGGGTTGCGCGCGATGAGCAGGAACGGCAGGCCGAGGATCACTACGGAGATGGCTTGTTGTTGAAAAAAGATCCCCATTTTGCGCCCGAAGTCCGCCGACCACAGCACCCGCATCGTCTGGTAACGGGCGTCCTCTACGGGGTGGTGGCTGCGGACCCTGCGGTAGAGGTGCGTGCCGAGGCGAATACTCCAAAGACACACCAGCGCAGCCATGAGAGCGCGCCGTGGGCCCCAGCCGGCGCCAGTGGTGGCGTAAAATGCGGCGAGTAGGCCAAACGCATAGGCCCAGACGACGTCGACGATCCCGTAGTTGTCCACGCGGCGGGCGAACCAAAAGGTGGCGGCAAACAACCCGCAGAGGGCGGCGGTGGCGATCAGGAGGGTGGGAAGGATCGGCATGGGAGGGCGGTATTAAAATCGTTATCGATAAATGATTGAGGGTTTTAGGGGAGGGACGACCTCCGTGTCGTCTGGTGCGGTTTGCGGAATGAGAACGAGTAGGAGACCGATTGGGGGGGGGCGAACGATTGCCTTCAGGTACTCTTGGGCCGCCGCAGGGCGCCGAGCTTACGCATGAGAGGACGCAGCGAGTAGTACAGCACGGGGATGATCACCGGTACGCTCAGCGCCCAGGCGGTGAAGGCGTGTATGCCCGTCCAGCCAAAGCGTTGGAGGAATTCACCGATAGGTTTTTCGGTAAACGTGCTGAACAGTTCGCGGATGCTAAAGGGCGCTTCGTGCACGCCCCAGAGGGTTTCGCCGATACGCACGTAGACAAAGACCATGCCCAAGTGGACAGGCGTGATCAGGTAGTTGAGCGCTTGGAGAAGCGGTTGGTTCATCCGCAGTTTTAGGCCAACGAGGATGTTGGCCAGAGTGGTCACGCCGAAAAATGGAAACAGCGAAACCGCGGTGCCGACCGCGAGGGTGGCGGCGATTTTGTCGGGTGTGACGCCTTGCGAGAGCAGCGCTAGGATGGGATCGCCGAGACGGCGTTTCCAGAAAGAGCGGGGGGCCGGAGAAGCGGTCGTGTTCACGCGAAGAGTGTCTTCGCGCCGAGCAGGTAGACGCCGAATCCGGCGATGGCGAGGCTGGCGGGCAGGGCGAGTTTACCGGGGCGGCGGGTGGCGAAAACCTCGCCGAGTTGATCGCTGCGCTGGATGCGGAAAAGTTCGACGAGGACGTAGGTCGCCATAGCTAGGTTTCCCCAGAGGATGATGGCGATAAACCAAAGGACGCGGGCTGCGGTGGAGCGTTCTTTCCACGCGACCCAGACAAAGAACGTGATGAACGCCCAATAGGCGTCGAAGAGCGTGGCGATGAACCACGGGTGAGTGAATACCTCGCGCGGGATGGCGAAGATCGCACATTGGGTGCTGGCCCAACCGGTCACGGCCAGCATGCTGACGATGATTCCACAAAACAGCAGGCGAAGGAAGAGAAGCATGGGGAGGCAGAGGAACGTTCAACATCCAACGTTCAACCCAGAGTGCGGCAGATGTTGGTTGGGGCTGGTTGGAGGTTGAGCGTTCAATGTTGAGTGTTGGACGTTGTCAGGGGCTGAGGGTTCTTCTACCCGCTACTCGCTACTTGAAAAAAATCACAGCGCGAAGTTGTTGGGGCGGGTGTGGAGGGTTTGGACCACCGAGATATTCCGCAGGGCGAAGGCGGCCTCGCAGTAGCACAGGTAGTAGCTCCATTTTCGAATGAAGCGCTCGTCGAAGCCGAGTTTACGCACCTCGGTGAGTTTACGTGAAAAGGTCTCGTGCCAGAGGCGCAGGGTGCGGGCGTAGTCTTGCCCCAGATCCGTGATGCCGTGCATCACAAAATCGCCGTGCGAAGAAAGCTGTTCGTTCACCCGGTTGAGCGACAGCAGCAGCGAGCCCGGAAAAATGTGCTTTTGGATGAAATCCACGCCGTTGCGAAACTCGTCGTAGCGGGCGTCGGGGCAGGTGATGAATTGCAAGCCGACCAGCCCGTTGGGTTTTAACACCCGATCGATTACCGCGCAGAAATCGGGAAGGTAATCGTGACCGATTGCCTCCATCATTTCGATGGAGACGATTTTATCGAACTGCCCTGAGAGCTCACGGTAGTCTTGAAAGCGCACTTCAATGCGCTCAGCCAGGCCGGTTGCGGCGATGCGTTGGCGGGCATAGTCGAGCTGGCGTTGCGATAACGTGATGGTGGTCACTCGGCAGCCGTAATTACGGGCGGCGTGCAGCGCCCAGCCACCCCAGCCCGAACCGATTTCAAGCACATGGTCGGTGGGCTTAAGCTTCAAGCTGCGGCACAGGGCGTCGTTCTTTTCAAACTGGGCCGCCTCCAGCGAAAGATCCGGCGTGGTCCACTTGGCCGCCGAGTACATCATCGACGAATCGAGAAACAGTTCGAAGAAGTCGTTGGATAAATCGTAGTGCTCACGGATGTTGCGCCGCGCGGTTTCCTGGGTGTTGGGGCGCAGCAGATGGCCGATCCGGTCGGCAAAACGCAGGACGTTGAGCGCGAGTGAGCGGGCCCGTTTCGAGCCGGACATGGTGGGTGCTTGGTCTACGTTGTGGATGAACCAGGCGATCACTGCCGGCAGGTCGGGGGTTTCCCAGTCGCCGTCGATATAGCTCTCGGCGAATCCGATGTCTCCGTGAAGAAAGCACTTTTTGAAAAACTTGTCGCGGCGCACGCGGATCGTGGCGTCGGCGGGGATATCGAGCGGGAGTTTGCCGCCGGTTGGGGCGGGGGCGCCGAAGGTGCGGAAGGTGCCATCGGGTAGCTCGATGTGCAGGTGGCCGCGCGTCATGCCGGCGAACGTGCCGAGTACCGCGCGCTCATAAAACGAACGTCCGCCCATTGTCGACGCGGGTAGGGCGGCGGCGGTTTGAGCGGGGGCGGCTGCAGCGGAGTCGGGGGTGATGTTCATGCGGTTGGATTGCGGTCAGGCGATGCGCTGGAGTCGTGGGTCAAAGAGGCGTGGGGGTGGTAGAGATCGCGTTGGTCGAGTGCGCGTGAGCATTTCTTGAACCAAGGTATTTTTTTTAGAAAAAGGCGGAGGGCGTGCCAGTGGATTAGCCCGATAATCCGCAGAGTGAGGAGCGGGTATCTGAGCGTAAACCAAGCGAGGCGGGCGTCGGTGAGCGGGCCAGAGGGGCCGGTGAGCGAGCTGGTGAGGGTGCGTTGGGCACCGATATAGTCGTCGATTTGGACGGCGAGTTTATCGGTGGGCGGGCGCAGGTGGAAATCGAAGGCAACATCCACGTCCGAGAAAGGGGAAACATAAAAGAACTTCGGGGTGCGCCGGCGAAATTCCACCGGGCTGGCGCTGGTGGCGGCGCCGTGCTGTTGCGGGGCGGGCCCTACGAAGTACGGTTTCATTTCGCGGAAGGTGTTGGTGACCTCGGCTATCGCGCCGAGGCAGGTGCCGGCGGCGTCATAACCGTAGTAAAATGAAACGGGGTTGAACGAGTAGCCGAAGACGCGGGGCAGCGTCACGAGCACGATGTGCCCACCCGGCCCGAGATCTACACCGTGGGCGGCAAAAAAAGCGAGTACGCGGGCTTTGAGCGGGGCAAGGGTGGCGTCGGGGCGGGATGCGGCCAATGCAGTGGGGATGTCGGCAGTGGATGGGTTGAAGAGTGGTTCCGAAGTGGGGAGGAAGTCGTTTTCCCTGAAGGAGTAGAGGTTGGGGCGGTTGACCGAAAAAAGGCGTAGACGGCGGTGCAGAAGGGGCAGCTCGTCGAGGTCGACGGCGAGCATGAACAGGCTGTAGGCGAAGCGGTGAGGTTTCGGTAAAAAGCGGGCGTGTAAGACCCGGCATTCGTAGATCCGCGAGTTCATGGGCGGAGGCTTCTCGCACGGTGGGCGTGCTGAGCGGGCTGAATGGGGACTGGGTAGTCAAAACGCACGAAAAAGGTAGGTGTTGGCGAGGCAACGAATGGAGTTATTCCCCCGTTGCAACTGCCCTAGGAATATTTTTGCAGGTGCGAGGTTTGCAGGATGATAAGGGGTAACGAAACCGATTCAGGGTAAGACGTTAACGCAAAGTTCGCAAAGAGGTGGAGTTATTGCGGCTAAACAGCTGTGTCTCAATCCGCCGACTTTCCAGGGGCACTGATCGAAACTGTTATCTGCAAGCCTTCTGCTAGTAGGCAGTAAAATTTAAAGTATCGGATAAAAAGTAGCTCGGTGCTTCAGCCCGCATCGGCGATTGCGAGAGCAATTTGTTCAAACCTGCGGGCTACACCACCGTATTAGTACCACCCGTTCGTTCCGAGACTCAAAAATGATTCCAAAATCGCCACCGCTCGCCAACGGTCGGCGGCATGACCGGCCCCACTTCCGCAACCCCTTCGTCTGTCGCCGCGCCGCAGCCTGCCCTTGCATCCGCTGCCGCGCCGGTCGTGCTCGACTGGGGCCGCACCCGTTATGAGGCGGCTTGGCGCGCCCAGGATGAACTGGTGGCCCGCCGCATTGCCGGCGAGATCGGCGACACCCTGGTTTTTACCGAACACGACCCCGTTTACACCGTGGGCCTTCGCAGTGGTGCGGCTGACCATCTGGTCTGGGCGGCCGATCACCTTGCCCGCGAGGGCATTGAGGTGGTTAAAACCAACCGCGGCGGCGACATCACCTACCACGGCCCCGGCCAGCTGGTGGGTTACCCGATTGTCGATTTATCCGCACGAAAGGATCTCCACGAATACCTACGACTACTCGAACAGGTGATGATTAACACCGTTGGCGGCCTTGGTCTGGTAGCCACGCGCCGCGAGGGCAAAACGGGCATCTGGGTGGGCACGCGCAAGATCGCCGCCATCGGTGTGGCGGTGCGCCGCTGGGTCGCCTACCACGGTTTCGCGCTCAACGTGCAGCCCAACCTCGCGCATTTCCAGGGGATCGTCCCCTGCGGCATCAGTGCGAGCGAGGGCACCGTTACCTCGCTGCAGGCCGAACTCGGCCGCGAAGTCGACATGGCCGACGTAAAAGCGATTCTGGCGAAGGAGTTTACGGAGCTTTGGCCCTGCTTCAGCCCGCCTGCGCCAACCCGCTAATACTCATTGCCCCAATTCTCACCTTCTTGAGCGTGGGCTCAGGGTGTTTACCGCAACCCGACCGGAAAAATTCGCGACCATAAGCGTGCATTGGCGGCTAAAACTGTTTTGAGTGCCGCCTTTCATCCGATGGAAGACACCTCGCGCAAACCCTCTTGGCTTCGTGCCAAACTCCCTACCGGCCCCGGCTACGCCGCCGTGCGCAAGCTCGTCGAGGACACCTCGCTGCACACCGTCTGCCAGAGCGCGCAGTGCCCCAATCTCGGCGAATGCTGGTCGCGTGGCACCGCCACGGTGATGATCCTGGGTAACATCTGCACACGCTCGTGTAACTTTTGCGCGATTCAGACCGGCCGCCCCACCGAGCTTGACCTTGGCGAACCCGCCCGCGTGGCCGAGGCCGTCGCCAAGATGAACCTGCGCCACTGCGTGATCACTTCGGTTGCCCGTGATGAGTTGAAAGACGGCGGCGCCGCTGTCTGGGCCGCGACGATTCGCGCCATCAGACACCTCAATCCGAACACGGCCATCGAGGTACTCACGCCCGATTGGAAGGGGCAGATGGAGCACCTCGATACCGTACTCGACGCCAAGCCGGACATTTTTAATCACAACTTGGAGACGGTCGAGCGCCTGCAAAAGCCCGTGCGCGTTCAGGCCCGCTACGACCGCTCGCGTTCGGTGCTCCAGCACGCAAAAGCCCGAGGATTCACCACCAAAACCGGCATCATGCTCGGTCTCGGCGAGCGCGAGGATGAGATCGAAAAAACCCTGCGCGACATCGCAGCCGACAAAACCGACATCCTCACTATCGGCCAATACCTCCAACCGACCCCGCAGCATTGGAAAATCGCCCGCTGGGTTCATCCCGATGAGTTTCTGCGCTGGAAGGAATTTGGCCTGTCGATCGGCATTGGTGTGGTGGAGAGCGGCCCGATGGTGCGTTCCAGCTACCACGCCGATGAGCAGTCGAAAAAATACACCGGCGTGGAACACCTCAACAACGCCAACGCCCTAGCCGGCGCGTAGGTTTTCGGATTGCGGAGGGCGGAGAACGTTCAACATCCAACATTGAACATCCAACGTTCAACTCGGAGGTCCTCGTGGCCACGAGCGTGAGCTCGGGGTTCCCCTAGTCGTCGAGACCCTCGGCGACCACTCATTTTTTTCATGGGTGGGCAAAGATTTAACTTAACCCGAGGCGGAAACGACCGATGGTTTTATAAACCACAAGAATCCGTGGTTGTGTTAACTTAACCCCGCTATGTCACATATCACCCCTGAAGTTATTGGCGCGAAACTCATCCTTCGCGGAATTCATCTTAATCTTACCGACGCCATGCGCTCGATCATCCACGAAAAAGTGGGTCGCCTGCTGCGTCATGAACCCCGCATCGACCGCGTGCGCATCGATGTCGATCTCGACAAAACCAAGGGCTCCAAGGCCCATTTCGTGGCCAAGGGCCACATCGAGATCAGCGGGCCGGACCTAAACGCTTCGGTCGATTCCGACGACGCCTACAAGTCGGTCGATCTGCTGATCGACAAACTCGACGGCTTGCTGCGCAAGCGCCACAGCGAGCTTAAGGAAAAGCGCCACCACCCCCATTCCGTCGAACTCGGCGGCGCCCTGCCCAAGGCGGTCTAACTCACCGCAGGTTTCCCCCAATGGGGTGA
>CANIXX010000024.1 GCA_947471115.1 Opitutaceae bacterium
ATCACCTTCGCCGCTGACGTCGGCCAAGAGGAAGAGCTCAAGGGCCTCGACAAGAAGGCCAAGGCCACCGGCGCCTCCAAGCACTACACCCTCGATCTGGTCGAGGAGTTCGCCAAAAACTACATCTACCCGATGATCCGCGCCAACGCGGTTTACGAGGGCCAGTATTACCTGGGCACCTCCATCGCCCGTCCCTTGATCGCCAAGGCCCAGGTGGACATCGCCCGCAAAGAAAAAGCCGACACCGTCGCCCACGGCGCCACCGGCAAGGGCAACGACCAGTGTCGCTTCGAGCTCACCTATATGGCGCTCGCCCCCGATCTCGCGATCATCGCCCCGTGGAAACTGGAAAACTACCGCGCTGAATTCCCCGGCCGAGCCGAGATGATCGCCTACTGCGCCAAGCACAAAATTCCCGTCGAGGCTTCGCTCAAGAAGCCCTATTCGATGGACCGCAACCTCCTCCACATTTCCTATGAGGCAGGCATCTTGGAAGACCCCTGGTTCGACCCGACCACCAAGGAAAACAAGGAGATGTTCAAACTCTCCGTTTCTCCTGAAGACGCACCCGACAAGGCCGAGTACGTCGAGATCGAGTTCGAGAAGGGCGACGCGGTCGCCGTCAACGGCAAGAAACTCACCCCCGGCAAGGTCCTCAAGACCCTGAACAAGCTCGGCGGCAAACACGGCATCGGCCGCGTTGACCTCGTTGAAAACCGCTTCGTCGGCATGAAGAGCCGCGGCGTTTATGAGACCCCGGGTGGCACCATCCTCATGCAGGCGCACAAGCAGATCGAGAGCCTGACCCTCGACCGCGAAGTCGAGCACCTGCGCGACAGCCTGATCCCGAAATACGCCGAGCTTGTTTACAACGGCTTCTGGTTCGCCCCCGAGCGCGAGGCGCTGCAGGCCCTCGTCGACGAGAGCCAGAAGTTCGTCTCCGGCACGGTTCGTCTGAAGCTCTACAAGGGCAACATCATCACCACGGGCCGCAAGTCGAAGTATTCGCTCTACGACGACAAGATCGCGTCGATGGAAGGCGTGAAGAGCTGGTACAACCAGAGCGATGCGACCGGCTTCATCCGCCTCAACGGCCTGCGCCTGCGCGCCCGCAGCCTAGCTCAGGGTGGACCGAAAGTCTGATAGTCCGGCCCGGATTGTTTGTGCCGCTGCAAGGCGCGCCCATTGAGGGCGCGCCTTTTTTGTGCGGTAAGACGGGCGTTGGACGCGGTGCAGGCGCGGATTATGGCGAATGCGTTACAGCGTTACCGTATTATCACAATAGGTTTATGGCGCTCAGTTTGGGCGCCGCCAAACATAGGGGTTTTCCTTAGTATGAAAATACAACTCAACTCCCTACTCGTGGGCGCTTCGTGCGCACTGCTGCCGGCCTCGGCTTTCGCCGAAATCTCTTTTCTCTCTGGTGTGGCCCTGCCCAACGGCGGTGAAATCATCTCCTTTGCCGGGGACTCTTTACTCTCCACCAACTCTCTTGGTGGCGGATCTGCTAGCCACTCGATTCAGGCCTATACGTTGGGTTCGAACGCCGTTTTGTCCGCCACCAGCACCATCGACCTCAATGGTGTTTACGGCACGGCTGCCAACACGGTTTCGATCTCCAGTGTACTCAACGACGCCCGCGGTTTCGGTGTAGCCACGGTGATCCCGACTGCGACGACCGCAGCCGACTTCGGCCGCATCGCGATCTTCGACAAGACCAGCGGCACGATCCTCAAGACGCTCGATGTCGGCTATCATCCCGACTCCGTCACCATCACCCCCGATGGCACCAAGCTGCTCATCGCCAACGAAGGTGAGTTTGTTAGCACATCCGCTGAAGCGAGCTTCGCCCGCCCCGGATCGGTTAGCGTCGTCAATCTCGCTGGGGTGAACTCGTCCAACTACACCAGCACCTTGGGCGCGCTCACCAACGCCGCCGTTAGCACCTACGACTTCAGCGCTGCCAATTTAGGCGCTGGCGTTACCCTAGATGGCGTACGCAACAACCTTGGCGACACCCTCACGGTGAAGACCGTCAATTCGACCAATGTGGAGCCCGAGTATATCGCCGCCAGCAACACCACGGCCTACGTCACGCTGCAAGAGGCGAACGCCATCGCCACCCTCGACTTGGATACCGGTAAATACACCAAGATCAGCCTGCTCGGCACCATCACCCAGACCATCGACGCCTCGGACCGCGACGGCGCTGGTTCGACCAAGGCCATTGCCATCAACGACACGGTCGCCGGTATGCCGATGCCCGACACCATGACCAAGTTTGAACGCGACGGTAAAATCTTACTCGTCACCGCCAACGAAGGCGACGCGCGCGTTGATGACGGCGATATCGCCCGTGCCAGCACGCTCACGGCTAGCATGGATCCGGCTGCGGCCGCTCTTGCTAACAACACCGGCATTGGCCGACTGAACTTACTCAAGGACCAAGGCGACACCAATGCCAACGGTCTCATCGACACGCCCACCATGATGGGCACGCGCAGTTTCTCCATCTGGGATGCCGAGACCGGCGCGCTCGTCTTCGATTCCGCCTCCATGATGGAGCAGTATGTGGCCGCCAACAACCCGGCCTCCTTTAACATGAACAGCGGTGATACAACCAAGTTCGATGAACGCTCCGACGACAAAGGCCCTGAGCCCGAGGCCCTGGCCTTCGGCAGCATCAACGGTCAGGATTTCGTGTTCGTAGGTAACGAACGTGAGAACGGCATTTTCCAATTCAACGTCACCGATCTGAACAACGTCTTCATCGAGGGTTATTTTAATCCGATCACCGGCACGACCGATGGAGCCAGCGGTGGCGTCTATATCTCGCCTGAATCGATGCTATTCCTGGCTGCTGGAGCGGCCGGAAATACGACTGGAAAAAACCTGTTGATGGTTGGTTTTGAAGGCACCGGCGGCAACGGCTCGATCGGTGTTTTTGAGGTGACGGCGGCCTCCGCCATCCCTGAGCCCTCGACCTACGCGGCCCTTGTCGGCGCAGGCGTGTTGGGGCTGGCCCTGTTCCGCCGCCGCCGCGCCAGTCGCTAATTCCATTGGTGCGTTCAAGCTAAGGTCAATGGGCCAGAGACAGCCAATGCGACACCAAGGCGCATTGGCTGTAGTCGGCAGTAACACGGATTTTGTCGGATTAACCTCTAAGGTAGCGCGGTGCTTTAGCCCGCAGGTTTGCGTCGTATTCTTCGCACAATCGCCGAGGCGGGGAAGCACCGCACTACTTTCGATCCGACAACTCTAAGGTTACTACCTACCAGGGTTGGCCGTCCCTGGCCAAATTTAGCCCACGTTTAGTAGC
The DNA here is from genome assembly GCA_947471115.1 of Opitutaceae bacterium. Classification (GTDB taxonomy): domain Bacteria; phylum Verrucomicrobiota; class Verrucomicrobiia; order Opitutales; family Opitutaceae; genus Rariglobus. The sequence continues at coordinate 3,320 of CANIXX010000024.1, forward strand.
GTAGACCGAGCCACCGAGACGATAACCCGTCCAACGTGGCCCACCCCCTCGTCGGCACCGTGCAGGCGATTTTACCGCCCACGGCTTACCGAGTCCCCATTCTTTCGGGATGGTTTAACCCGAACGCCGAAGTTTTAACCACGGAATGCACAGATGAGCACAGATAACAGAGTGTTACTGAATTTGAAGACAGGATCAAAAAAGGGGATCAAGTTGAGTCCGTTTACCTCCTAAGGGATTGTATCTGTCTAATCTGTGGTTGGTTTGAGCTTCGGAATTCAGGTTTCAGCTGAGTTCATGGTGACCAATCCGCTTTGAGCGGCCAGTGCCATGGTTTGTATTGTCCGTGCAGTCGGTCATCAGTGAAGAACTCGAATCGTCCGTGAGTGGGCTATGTTTTCGCCACAGCCACAACTACCGCCGCAACTGGTTACCCACAAAGAGTTTCTACCTTCAAAACACGTGCGAGCTGTGCCCATAGTGAAACGCTCCCAGCGCTCACCCGTTTAGCCACCAAGGGCAGGAGCTCGCGGTGCGGGACTCATCCAGAGTTCACTACGCCGCACTTTGGCGTCGACCGCCGTCACCCCCCGTTACGTAGCCTCGACATGTACGCACTGGTGTCCGCCTCGTAGCGCTCGAGCGATTTGATGAGCTCCTTGCGAAACTCGATTTGAGCCGGAATACTCGTGTCCCAATAAAGACTGGTGCGGTAATAATCGTAGTAATCCCCGCTTTCGAGGTCCTTCAGCCCCAACGCCGAGAGCGACTGCACCACGCGAAAAAAATCCTTAACAAAGCCGTTCGCGGTCATCTTGTTGGTGCCCGCAGACTTATAGTTGGACTCCAACTTGTCGATTAACGGGCCAAATGGAGGCGTCATGCGCGCGGTTTTGAAGTCAAAATTGACTATCGCCAATAGAGCTTTCGAAGCCTCGCGAAACTTGGCGATGCGCTCACCTTGTGCATTCCATTTGCCCAGATCGATCGCCTCCCACTTGACCACACTATCGATACGGTAGCCGAACCAGCGCTTTTCCGGTACGGCAACGGCGCCCCTGCTGTTGCCGCCGGCATTAACGGGACGAGTCTCCGCATAAGTAGCCACCCCGATCACCTCGTTGGTGCGCAGGTTAAAAATGGGGCTACCGCTATTACCGGGTTCAAAGTTAGCGTTAACTTCCACCCGGGTCGGGCCAATGCCCATGATACTGCCAACCGTCTGCGTGGCCACCCCACCGCCAAGACGATTACCCACAACCACAACCCGGTCGCCGATTTGGCTACTCGCAAACACGTCCTGCGCCAGCACCATTTCCCCTTGGGGGGCGCTCGTGGTGCGGATGATCGCGACGTCACTGCCAGCCGCACCAAAAATTCCCGCCACGGACAGCTCCTGACCGTTCAGATTCTTGATGGTGACTTTTTTGCTCCCAGACAGCACATGGAGATTGGTAACAATGAAATCGACGCCGCGAATTTTTGTCATGAACCCTGTCGCCGCTCCCCCCTCGCCTTCGATCAGAACGATGCTCGACATGTTTTGATAAGACAAACTCTGGCCAGTAACTGCGGGCGGGGGCGAGGCTGCTGCAACAACCGGCGGAGATGCCGGTTTCGGCGGAACGGGGGTTGCTGGCATTCCGGCAGGCTCTGCATCAACTGCGGGCGGGAGTTCGGCCAACTTGGCCAACTCAGGAATCGAGATGAACCCCATCTGCTCCGCACTCAACGGTTCAGGCGGTGGCGATTTCCCCAAGTTGAAATCAGCCGCGCTAAAGGAGGGGTTCAGCTGCTGGCGGTTGTAAAAACTCTCCTCAACGATGACTTGGCGCTTAGACATACTCGGGCTGGCGTACTGCATGATCGAGCGCACGATCAAAAATGACGATTGCTCCACCCAAAGCAGGATTGGACTACCGGCAGCCGTTTTGGCGATAATCCGATAAGTCGAGCTACCGTTCAACGTTTCGCTACCGATGAGTTCAGGTTCAATCAGCCCGAGCGGTTTCAGGCCGCCAGTACCCGCAGGGCGCACTTGGAAATGCCTCAGCACCAAATCCGCGTCGAGTCGGCCGCCCATTCGCGCCGAAACCATAACCATAAAAGGCTCGTTCCCAAGGGGCTGACTCACAAATCGCGGCCCCTCATAATAACCGCGACTCGCCGTACCGTTATCTTGGCGCGCAAACACAGACCAGCCCTGAGATTGGCCACGCGTAATCGCAGCCGAATCGGGCATTCCTGAACCACCCTCAACGGCCGACTGGATGGACAACCAATAAGCATTCGGACGGCGTACTCTAATCTGCATGCGCTTATATTGAGTGCTCACCGCGTTGTAGCTCGGTGTCCCATCCAGCTGACCAGAAACAGGCTCAAAGCGTACCGTCCGGCTGTCTACTTGCGCTGAAAACGTTGGCGTATCGGCGTATATGCGATCGGCAGCTTCGAGCACCTCTTGAACGGATTGTCCATAAAGTGCACCGGCAGCCATGATGGGTACGTAGAGACAAACTGCACACCTCAACCCAGCGATGACTACACGTGGTAGAATAAACATAAAAAAGTTATCCGTGAACTCATGTTTTTGAGTGGGTGGACTACAACATAAATTCCCCCGAATTCACTGGACCTTAACCACCCCAACGGGCTAACGCGTTTGCTTTGCCTTTACGCAACGGCGGGCTTGGCTGTCGAGTAATGTTGACCAAGGCCCAGCTCTCCCGCCTGCGTACGCTACGCGACAAAAAGTTCCGCGAAGCCGAGGGCCGCTACGTAGTCGAGAACCCCAAGGTCGTCGCCGAACTGCTCGCCGCCGGCGTCGTTTTCAGCGAACTCTACGCCACCGCCGCGTGGAAAGGCCCTCTCGCCGCAGGCACCAGCGCCGTGACGCGTACCCTCGTGAGCGCCGACGAAATGGCGCGCATCAGCCATTTTCCCACCCCATCGGAGGTGTTTGCTGTGGGCCCGATCGTGCGACCCGTTTTACCCGCCAACGGCTTGGCACGCGGGCTGACCCTCGCGCTCGATTGCATCCAGGACCCGGGCAACGTCGGCACGTTGCTGCGCGTGGCTGACTGGTTCGCCTTCGACCGCGTCGTGCTCTCACCGGATTGCGCTGACCTGTTTTCGCAAAAAGTGATCAACGCCAGCATGGGCTCGTTCGCACGGGTTAAAACCTACACAGCCGAACTGCCTGAGGTGCTAGCCCAAGCCGGTGCGCCGGTCTTGGGCTGCGACTTGGGCGGCGACGACGTCCACGGTCTGCCCGGCTTGCGCGATGCGGTGGTGGTGATTGGCAGCGAAGGGCGCGGGCTGTCGCCAGCAGTCCGGTTAAGGGTTACCCAATTGGTGACAATCCCGCGTTTCGGCGGGGCGGAATCGCTCAACGCCGGGGTGGCGGCGGCGATTGTGTGCGATAATCTCCGGCGTGCCAGCGGCCGCTAAGCACCGCAGCTTGCCCGGAGCTTCGGGTGCCGGGTGCCGTCGATTTACTCCCGCGCCCGCGCTGAGAGCGTCAGCGGCAGCAAAATCAGCAGCCCCACTAGGAAAAACCCGGCATTTACCCCGATAGCGGCGCGATAGCCAAACCCCGTGACCAGCCAGCCAAACACCAATGGCCCGATCACTCCCGCCAGTTTACCAAAAAAGCCCCAGTAACCGAAAAATTCCCCACTGCGTCCCGCCGGCGTAAGTGTCGCCACCACCGCGCGAGCCGACGACTGCAATGCGCCCATGCCCACCCCCGCTAGCGCGCTGACACCATAAAACTCGGCCTGCGTGTGGCTCAAGGCGGCCCCCACGCACACCCCGATCCAGAGCAAAAGCGACACCACCAGCGGCAGCTTGGCCCCGCAGCGGTCCTGCATAAAACCAAATCCAAACGCCCCGACCACACCCGCCAGTTGCAAGACTACAAACAGGCCGATCACCTCCGCTTCGCTCATGCCGATCACCTCGGTCGCGTAAAGCGCGGCAAAGGCCACCACCGCGAGCAGCCCCGACAAAAACACCGTAAGGGCTACGAAAAATACCGCCAAGGTTCGGTGCTGCGGCAGTTCCCGCTTGAGCTGCAGCAATTGCTGCCACCCTAGGCTCAGCGCATTTTCACCCGTTAAGAGCACCCTCGGCTGGGCGCGTTCTCGCAGCAGCAGCAGCGTGGGCAAACTGGCTAAAAAGAAAAACGCCCCCGTCATCACAAAAGTCCACGGCACCCGCCCCTCCCCGCTGCGGATAATCAGCAGCGCCAGCACCAAGCTCAACAACCCGCCAAGGTAGCCAAAACTCCAGCCATAGCCGGAAATACGCCCCACGTTGGCCGGGGTGCTGATCTCGGGCAGGAACGCCGCACACAGGTTTTCGCTCAACGAAAACGCGAGGTTGGCCAGCCCCACCAGAAGCAGCGCCAACACCACTTCGCCAGGCCCCACAAAATACAAGGCTGCGGTGGCCAGCGCACACAGCACCGCCGTGGCGATGAGGAAGGTTTTTTTGCGCGCCGTGACATCGGCGTACGCCCCCACAAAAGGAGCCAGCACCAGGACCACCAGCTGCGAGGCGGCCAGCGCCGTGCCCCACCAACCGGCGGCGCGGGGGTCGTTGGCGGCGACCACTTTTTTAAAATAAACCGCGTAAACCACCGTAATAATCAGGGTGGTGAACGCCGAGTTAGCGAAATCGAAGCAACACCAGCCCAGAATTTCACGTCGCTTAACCGGATAGTGCTTGGCGGGTTGACTCATGTGCAGAGCAGTGAACCCAGACGCGTGACGCCGCGCAAGAAGCGACAACCGGACGAAACAGCATGCGGAATTGTAACCTGCTTTCGACAAACCCGACTTGCACCATGAGTCCTTCACCCCTTCATTCGGCCCTTTAACCCTCGTTGCCTGTGAACTCATCCGTCTCCTCACCTCCCCCGTTTTTCCGCCGCATGGCCACCGCCGTGACCCAGTGGATTGACTCTGATTATTGCCCCGGTGGCGCCGAAAAGATGCGCAACGAGCCCGACAAGGTCGACTGGGTGCGGGTCATGCCGTTCGTCGTCCTCCACTTGGGCTGCTTCGGCGTGCTGTGGACCGGCGTGAGTGCCTTTGCCGCCTGGGCTGCGGTGTTCCTGTACTTTGTGCGCATGTTCGCCGTCACCGGCATCCACCACCGCTACTTTTCCCACAAAACTTACAGCACCAGCCGTTTCGGCCAGTTCTTCCTAGCGCTCTGGGCCGGTACGACGGTGCAACGCGGTTCGCTCTGGTGGGCCTACCACCATCGCCATCACCACCTGCACTCCGACGATCCAGAGGACGCACACTCCCCGCACGTGCACGGCTTTCTCTGGTCGCATATCGGCTGGATCACCTCGCGCCGTAACTTCCCCACCGACTACTCCAAGATCAAGGACCTCGCCAAGTTCCCCGAGCTGGTCTGGCTTAACCGCTTCGATCTGGTCGTGCCCATCCTTTACGCTTTTTCCATGTTCGGCCTCGGTGCGCTTTTGGAGCGCTATGCGCCCGGCCTTGGCACCAACGGCTGGCAGATGGTGGTTTGGGGCTTTTTCGTGAGCACCACCGCGCTTTTTCACGGTACCGCGTGCATCAACTCCATGGCCCACCTCATGGGTAATCGCCGCTACAAGACCGACGACGACTCTCGTAACAGCTTCATCCTGGCGATCATCTGTTTGGGCGAAGGCTGGCACAACAACCACCACCGCTACCAAAGTTCCACCCGCAATGGGTTCTACTGGTGGGAAATCGACCCGACTTACTACGGCCTCAAGATGCTCTCTTGGACGGGCCTGATCTGGGGACTAAAGGATGTGCCCAAGTCGGTGCTTGAGGAAGGTATGCGCGCTGAACACGAGCGCTCAGTGGCTGCCGCGCAAGCCAGCACGCTGGCCCGCCCCGAGCACGCCTCGTCGCTGCGACACGTGTTGCCCGCCGCCGCCGCCATCGCAGTCGCCACGGTCAACGCCGCCAACACCGGATTACCCGCCAAACCGGAAAGCGCCGCTCACCACAAGGACGTCTCCGAACTCGCCCACGAACTTAACCGCACCGCCCAGGCCACCAACCCGCCAGAAGCCGGTAAGTAAGAGCGGCGCTGGTGCTGCCCTTAGCAGGGGAAGTCAGCGGTCAGATGTCCTTCAATCTGACTGCTGATAGCTGCCATCCGACATCTCTCCTCCATAGACTGACCGCGTTCGGCAGCCCAATCGCCGGGTGTGAGACCTTAACGGGTTGCGCACCCGGTTTCTTTTTTATCTTCTCGCGCCTTTCGTTATGCCACGCATCGCCATTATCGGAACCGGCATCGCCGGCATGGGGTCCGCCCACTTCCTGCACCGCCACCACGACCTCACAATTTTTGAGGCCAACGACTACGTCGGCGGGCACACCAACACGGTCGATGCGATCGAGCCCGGCACCGCGCGCCCCGTGCCCATCGACACCGGCTTCATGGTGTACAACGAGGTCACCTACCCTCTGCTCACACGCCTGTTTAACCAGCTCAACGTACCAGTAAAAAAGACCACCATGTCGTTCGCGGTACGCGACGACCTCACTGGCTTGGAATGGTGCGGTTCATCACTCAACCACTTGTTCGCGCAGCGCAAAAACCTGCTCAACCTGCGGTTTTTGAAAATGCTAATGGCGGTCAACCGCTTCAACAAAGAGGCCATCGCCGCCCTCAACGAGCCCGAAACCGCCACCATCACGCTGGGCGAATACGTGCGGCAGCGCGGTTACGGCCAGGATTTTTTCGACCTTTACCTCGTGCCGATGAGTGGTGCGGTCTGGAGTACCCCGCCCGAACTCATGTTGTCGTTTCCCGCCGCCAGCCTGCTGCGGTTTTTCCACAACCACGGCTTTTTGGGCCTCAACACCCAGCACCAATGGATGACCGTCGACGGCGGCTCACGCGAATACCGCGACCGCCTGATTGCGCCCTTCAGCGGCTCGATCCAGCTCGGCAGCGCCGTGGTGCGCATCATCCGTAACGGCCAAAACCGGCCTATCACTGTGATGACCCAAGACGGTGTTACTCAAAGTTTTGACCAGGTAATCGTCGCTACCCACGCCGACCACGCGCTGCGGATGTTGGTCAACCCCACTCCCGACGAGGTGCGCCTGCTCAGCGAGTTCAAATACCAAGCCAACGTCGCCACCCTCCATACCGACTCCTCGGTGATGCCGCGCACCCCGCTGGCCCGCGCCGCTTGGAACTACCAGCTCGCCCGCGACACCTCTGGCCGCCTCAGCCCGGCTACCCACTACTGGATGAACGCGCTCCAGGGCGTCTCGGAGAGCGAAAACTATTTCGTGAGCATCAACCGCCCCGACTCAATCGATCCGGCCAAGGTGATCAAACGCATGGATTACGCCCACCCGCTGTTCAGCTTGGAAGCCCTGCAGGCCCAAGCCGAACTACCCGCCCTCAACGCAGCGGCGACAGGCCGCACCGAGACGTATTTCGCCGGCAGCTACTTCGGCTATGGCTTTCATGAGGACGCCTTCCGCAGCGCCGTGCAGTTGAGCCAACACCTGCTCGGCCGCGACCCCTGGGAGGTCGAAGCGCCTAGTTCGGCAGAGCCGACAGTTTGACGCTGCTGGTGATCGCGTCGGGCGCGCGGTTTTGATTATTCCGCTCCGTGTAAATGATCCCGTAAATGCGCGCGATGTAGTTCTGCGTGGTCACGATTTCATCGTCCATGCGGCCGTTGTGGTCGCCCTTGGTCCAGAAGCCGTTGCTGCGCCGCTCCAAGATGCGGTGCACGATATGATCCCCGGTACGTGAGTGCTTAAACACCACGATGTCACCGACTTCGAGTTCACCAAAAGGGGCCGGCTCGGTCAGCAGCAGGCAATTGCCATCAAAGAGCGGGCGCATGCTCCCGGTGGGCTTTACCGAATAAACCAACGTGCCGGGCACGGCCCGCTTGAGCTGTGCGGCGGCCAAAGCGGCCTGCCGCGATGAAATGGTCGAACCGGGCGAAACGCGTGAGGTGACACGGGACTCCTTGACGCTGGGGGCGCTGGCCACGGTCTGCGCGCGCCCGGTCAGGGCGAGGCAGGCGCAGACGCAAAAAATGAGATGCCGGAGACTCACAGGGGGTATATCGACACACTACGAGGATTTTTAAGCCCCGCCCCAGATAAAAACCCTAGGGTTCATCCCAGTCCGCACCCTAGGGGGAATCACCTAGTTAACGCAGCCGAGTCGGCCGAACACCTGCCCTCGGCAGGGCGGCGCATCCCCGACGGGCCATCCGGTTCGTACCGGGGCTTCACGCGGCACTTAACTTCGTTCCCGGTGCAGCTGGGCAAAGTTTGAGTTTGCCAGTGCCGCCCGCCGCCCGACACGCTGCCCGTTCACGTTCGCTCCTCCCTCTTTTTTTAACCCAACAACCATACGCCATGTCTGAAGAACTTGTAGGTAATGTCCTCGTCGGCCAGTCCGGTGGCCCCACCGCCGTCATCAACGCCAGCTTGGCCGGCGTCATCGCTGAGGCCCTCAACCACGCCGAAATCGAGGAGATTTACGGCACGCTTAACGGCGTTCTCGGCATCCTCCAAGAGGACTTTATCGACCTCGCCGCCGAATCCCAGCAGACCATCCGCGGGCTCAAGTTCACCCCCGGCGCCGCTCTCGGCACCTGCCGTTACAAGCTCAAGAAGCAGGCCGATTACGAGCGCGTGCTCGAGGTCTTCAAAGCCCACAACATCCGCTTCTTCTTCTACGCCGGCGGCAACGATTCTCAAGACACCGCCGACAAGATCTCCAAGCTCGCCCAGGAGCAGGGCTACAACCTGCGCGTTATCGGTATCCCTAAGACCATCGACAACGACCTGCCCACGATCGACCACTGCCCCGGCTACGGCTCGGTCATCAAGTACATCGCCACCACCATCCGCGAGATCGCCTGCGACAACGAGGCCATGGGCCAGCACGACCTCGTGCAAATCGTCGAAGTCATGGGCCGCAACGCCGGTTGGATCGCCGCCGGTGCCGCCCTCGCCAAGCGCAAGGACTGCCCGCATGACGCCCCCCACATTATCCTCCTGCCCGAGGTCGCCTTCGCCGCCGAGAAATTCATCGCCGACGTCCAACGCGTGCTCAAGCGCGAGAAGTCCTGCTTGGTCGTCGTCGGCGAGGGCCTGATCGACGCCGACGGCAACTACGTCTCAGCCGCCGAGGCCACCGATTCCTTCGGCCACGCCCAATTGGGCGGTGCTGCCGACTACCTGCAAGGCCTCGTCGAGCAGAACCTGCCCGGCATCAAAGCCCGCACCGTCAAGCTTGGCATGGCCCAACGCGCCGCCGTACACGCCGCCTCCAAGACCGATACCGACGAGGCTTACCTCGCCGGCCAAGCCGCCGTCAAAGCCGCCATCGCCGGCGAGACCGACGTTATGATCACACTGCTGCGCGGCGACCACGACCATTACACCGTTGAGACCGGCCTGGCCCCTCTCTCCGAAATCGCCAACGGCGTGAAGAAACTCCCCCGCGAATGGATCAGCGAAGACGGTATCAGCATGAACCAACAGTTCCTGCGTTACGCCTTGCCACTGATTCAAGGCGAGACCGTCGTCCCCTACGACAACGGCCTGCCCGCCTTCGTCAAACTCGACAAAAACCGCATCGAAAAACGCCTCGGCGGTTACGCACTCTAAGCGAACAAGTCGACAAATGGGCAAACGGGTAAGTTCTGAAACGCCCTAGCAAACGCCGGTTCTCTCACGAGAACCGGCGTTTTGCTGACCGCCCGTCCTCGCTCCGCTTTCTCGTCTTTGGCTCTCAACTAGTGGGCTGTAACATTTAACGTGTCGGATCCTGAACCAGAATTTTAACGCAAAGTTCGCCAAGACCGCAAAGGACCGATCCTAGGCCCGACTCCTTAGCGTTCGTTGCGATCTTAGCGTTAAAACTCCGCATCAGTCAGACCCCCGTCCACGTTCAGCTACTATCCCCATTCCCATGCGCTGGCTCATCCTCACGTCCTCAACCGGCACCGGCCACAACATGCGCGCGGACTCCCTGCGCCAATGGGCCACCCAGGTGTACGGCGACAAGGTCGAGGTGCGCATCCACCCGGTGCTGGAAACCACCCACGGGCTGTACCGTTTCGGCGTCGAGCTTTACAACGTGATCCAGCGCCACGCCCCGCGCCTGCACCACCTGTATTTCAACTACCTGGAGATCGCCGGCATGCACCGCCGCGGTACAAAAATCCTGGGCCGCGACACCTTTAGCCAACTCATCCGCGACTGGCGCCCCGACCGCATCATCAGCGTCCACGCCCACACCAACCACGGCTTTTTCGACCTCGCCCGCCTCGCCCTGCCAGAAGCCCCGCCACGCTGCCTGACCTATTGCGGCGAACTGTTCGGCGGCTACGGCTTCAGCCGCCACTGGGCCAACCCCCGTGCCGACGGTTTTATTGGCGCCACTCCCGAGGTTTGCGCCGCCTCCCGCGCCGTCGGCACGCCCGAGCACCGCGTCCTGTTCGGCGGATTCCTTCTGCGCTCGCACTTCTACGCGACCGAGGCCGAGCTCGAAGCCGCTGCCGACGCCAAGGCCGCCAAGTTAGACCTTGATCGCAGCGTCTTCACGGTGGTCCTGAGCAGCGGGCTGGCCGGGGCTAACAACCACCTTCCCATCCTACGCGCCCTCGCGGCCAGCGGGCAAAAACTCCAGGTCGTCGCCCTGTGTTCGCGCAACCAAACGGTACGCCGCGAAATCGAGGCGTTTGCCGCCGCCCACCCGGCACTCACTGTCCGTGCGCTCGACCACACCGAGAAAATCCCCGCGCTCCTGCGCCTCGCCTCGGTGCTTGTGGCGCGCCCCGGCACCGGCGCGACCAGCGAAGCAATTCTGCTCGGCACGCCGCTCATCCATAACGGTATCGGCGGAGTCATGCCGCAGGAGTTAATCACGGTGCAATACTGCCGCGAACACGGCTGCGCCCGCTTCGGCGGCAGCCCCCGCGCGATCGCCCGCGAAATCCTCGATCTGCACGCCCACCCCGAAACCCTCGCGCAACTCCGCGCCCGACTTCGCGCCGCCCGCCCCCCCGGCCACCCCGAGCAGATCGTGCGCTGGATCGCTCAATCGCCCCCGGTAAAGTCTAACCCAATAGGTTAGACTTTGCCTCCCGCGCCGCAGCCGCCAACCCTTAGCCACATGAGCGACGCCTCCCTCCTCGCCGCACTTTATCTTGAGGCCGTGCTGCCCGTCCTGCCGCACCTCGCCGCTCACGACGCCCCACTTGCAGCCGCACTCACCGGGGCCGATGTGGCCGTCACCCTTCTCGCTCCCGGCGGCCTGGGTTGCCGTCTCGCCGTCTCCGCCAACGTCGCCACGGTCACCCACGCGCCCCGCAGCGGTGACATCCACCTGTGGTTCACCACCGCCCACCAAGTCGTGCGCGCCTTCGACGGCAAAGGCCGTCCCGCGCTCGCGTTGCCCCTAAGCGGCTTCCACCGGCTCCTGCGAGCGCGTCGCTTCGTCGCCGCCGGAGCGCGGCTCGAAACCCTGCTCAACACCCGCGCCGACACCCATCTCGCACTGCATGCGTGGGGCAACCTTCTGGTCGGTATCGCCGCAGCCTCCGTCTGGCTACGCCGCCACCCCGACGGCCCCGCTCTGCACAGCCGCATCGGCAGCGGCATCGGCACGATCACCTGCAAAGATTTCCCGGCCCCAATCTGGTTTGACGCCGCCGCCCTCACTTGGGGCGTAGGGCCGCCGCCGGGGCCAACACGGGTAGCGATCACCTTTGGCAACTTAGACGTGGTGCTGGCCGAGCTGGACCAACGCCTCGTCGCCCCCGCAGCACTCGGCCTGGGAGAGCTGCGCATCACCGGCTATCTTCCCCTCGCCGAGCACCTCGGCGTGGTCATGCTCGCAGCCGGCAAACTGCTCAAAAACAGTAGTGAGAGCGGGTAGCGAGTAGTGAGGAGATCCGAACCATTAGCGCCTATTAGCGCCCATTAGCGGTTAAAAACTCCTAGTTCCCGATCCGTTTTTCGTGTCTTCCGTGTTTTTCGTGGTTAACCAATCCGTAGCCAGTCGCTCCTGGCTCACCGCTCCTTTGAACTTCACTCAATCCCACGCCCTCTTCCGCCGCGCCGCCGCCGTGATTCCCGGCGGTATTTACGGCCACACTACGCCGGCAGCCACGGTTCCGGGTGCGGTGCCGTATTTTGCCGCCGAGGGCTTTGGCTGCCGCTACCGCGACGTCGACGGCAACACGTTCATCGACTTTATGGGCGGCTATGGGCCGATCGTACTAGGTTATCACCACCCCGAAGTTGAGGCCGCAGCCGATGCCGCCCGCCGCCTCGGCGCCGCCTTTAACCACCCGACTTCACTGCTCGTCGAGTTGGCCGAAGCCCTGACCGCCCGCATCGATTTCGCCGACTGGGCCGTGTTTGGCAAAAACGGCGCCGACCTCACCACCTGGTCGATCATGGTCGCGCGCGAAGTCACGGGCCGCCCGAAAATCCTCAAAATCGCCGGTGCCTACCACGGCACCCAAGCCTGGTGTACTCCCGGCCACGGCGGGCTTTTGCCCGAGGACCGCGCGCACATCCACGAGTTTGCCTTCAACGACGTGGCCGCGCTCGAAGCGCTCTTCGCTCGCCACCCAGGCGCAGTCGCCGGGCTGATGCTCACTCCCTTCCACCACCCGGCGTACGCCGACTCCCAGTTGCCCACACCGGAATTCGTGGCCGCCGCCAACCGCCTTTGCCGCGAGCACGGCGCACTGCTCATTTTAGACGACGTGCGCTGCGGCTTCCGCCTATCGAGCGACGGCTCGCATACGGTTTACGGGTACACGCCCGACCTGGCCGTTTACTGCAAAGCTCTCGCCAACGGCCACCCGCTTTCGGCCTGCGTCGGGCGTGCGGTTCACCAAGCCGCCGCCAGCCGCGTGTTTTTAACCGGCAGCTACTGGAACGACCCCGCGCCCATGGCGGCGGCGTTGTCCACTCTGGCGATCATCGAGCGCGACAAAATCCCCGAAAAACTCGCCTCCACCGGACGCCATTTTGTGGCCGGATTTTTGGCGCTCGGGGCCAAACACGGAATCCCGCTGGTGGCGAGCGGCCCGCCGGCGATGCCCTACGTACGGGTGGCAGACGACCCGTCGTTTATGCGCACACAAAACCTGTGTGCCGCGGCGGTGGCGGAGGGGGTGTTTATCCACCCGCACCACAACTGGTTTATCAGTGCGGCGATGACCGACGCCGACATCGACGAAGCCCTGCAACGGCTCGACCGCGCCCTCGCCACGCTCGCCGCCGACCTTAATTCCCGCGCCTGACCTCGTTTGATGCCCTCACCCAAAACCAGTCGATCGACAGCGGAGATTGAGAGCGCGTCGGCTCACGATTCGGCCGCTAACGATCCCAGCGGAACGACGCGGCAAGTGCCGCCCGCCGCTCCCTGCGCCCGTTCCTGGTTCTGGCCCATCCTTGGCCTCGGCTTGCTCACTCGCCTCATTGCCTTCGCCTGGAACGACCGGCTTTTTGGCGATGTTAACCTGTACGCTCTGGTCGCCCGCCAGTGGAGCGAAACCGGCCGCCTCGATTACCCCGGCAAGTTCGATTTTTTCGATCCCACGCCGTACCTCACGTTAAGTTCACCCGTCAGCCAGCATCCCCCCGCGTGGTCGTGGTTGGCGGGCCTGCTCGCCTCGCTGCCAGTCGGGCTTGATGAGTTTAACGCCCTCAAAATCCTCGGGCTGCTGTGCGGTTTGGCGGTCATCGCGCTCGGTATGGCGCTGGCCCGTTCCCTCCTCCAACCGCCCCAGGCCCCCGTCATCGGCACCGCGTCGGCCCAGCCCCAGGAATCCTTCGTCAACGCGCGCATCACCGTGGTCGGTCTGGTGCTCGCGCTGCACCCAATGCTGGTGGATTTTTCCGCCAACGGCAGCCCCTACATTGCTGTTGCCGCCGGGGCCCTCGCCGTGGCGCTGGCGATCCTCGCCAACGACCGCCCTGATTGGCTCCGCGCCCTGCTCGCCGGCTTCGGCGCGGCGCTCGCCTGGCAAGTCCACGGCGCCGGCATGTTGTTGGTGCCCGCCGGCCTCTTTGGCCTCGCCCTCAACCCCCACCCGGGCACGCGCTCTCGCCTGCGCCTGCTCACCGGTTACCTCGTAACAACAGCCCTGCTCCTTACGCCCCTCTTGGCCTGGAACTACACCCACTTCGGCACCCTGCTCCATTCCACTTCGACCTTTTATCTGCCCGGTAAACTCGGTCTGGTGGCAATCCAGGACGATCCGTCCGGCATCCATTACGCCGTGGGCGCACTCGGCTGGCAGCACGTGGGCCCCTACCTGAGCCTCGCTCTCGCCAGCAGCGGACACTTTTTGCTGCATCTTGGACTGGAAACCGGCGTCTTCGGCCTCGGCCTGGCCGCCTTTTTTGGCTTCACCCTGTGGCGTACACCGGCCGCGCAACGCCGCTCGCTCCTGAGTTTGCTCGCTGTGGTTTTGGCCATCGTCGCGCCCTGCCTAGGCTGGCCCGAGTTCAAGTACCGCTTCCTTGTTCTCATCCTGCCCTTTGTGCTGATCCTCGCCACCCTCGGCGGCGCGCAACTCCTCAACCAACTGCGCCACCGAGCAGCAATTCGAGCCCTGTTGGCCACCACCACGCTCGCCTGCCTCGCCTTCTGGGCCGTGCAAATCGCCCTGACCGGCTCACCTGCAAAATACTACGCCTACGACCGCGAACACCTGCGTGACTATGCGCAGATGCGCGCCGCCGCCGCCTACCTCAAAACCCAACCGCCCGGCGTGCTGATCGCCTTCAGTGACCCGCTCGACGGCGGCACCGAAGCGACGTGGTGGCACCATCACCCCACGGTCAGCGTACGCGGGATCGCCCCTGATTCCCTGCACCGCCTCATCCGCGATTTTAAGCCGGCCTACCTGTTACTCTCCCCCAGTCGCCGAGGTGAAGTACCGCCGTCGGCCCAGTTGAGCTTCGAGAACGCGGGCTTCCTCGTTTACACGCTGCCCGCCGCAGCAGGCAAATAACCCGCCCGTCCACTCTCAGGACTGGGGGCGCTCGATCGCGGAGACTTTTCCCTCGCTAAACGTCACTCGCAGGACCGCTTGAATGCGATCGGTATAAACCGGGCGATAAACCGGCTCCATATAGGTAGTGGTCGCGCCAGTGGTCGGGTCGCGGCGCACACGGGGCTGAAAACCGCCGGCCGTTTCCCCCCGGTACTCCCGCCAATAGCGGTTATAAACCCACGTGGTGGTTTCGCCACTGGCTGTGGTGGTCATTTTTTTTTCGTCGGGTTTTCCGCGTGCCAGGTAAACCAGATCCTCGCTGTCGCCGATGCGAATCTCGCCCGCCCTTAACCGCGCTTGAGTCGCGCCATCGAGCGTGGCGACCAAGGCGGCTTTTTGCTTCACGCGGTGCTCGAAGTTCTGGCAGCCAGTTACGGAGAGCAGACCCACGCAAAGCAGCAGGATAACGAGAGGGGTTTTCATGAAAAAGATGGACCCGTGAACAACGCGGAGGGTTTCCCGAAAACAGGACGGATTAACCCTTATAATCCGGCCGCAGCGCTGCGAGATCGGGGTCAGTTGCTGCCTCGGCTCTCCAGGCAGGTTCGCGAGCGAACACCGTTTTGAGTCGGCGCATGGCCTCGGGCAAGTCGCCCAACAGGCAATAGTAGCAAGCCAGGTTGTAACTGACCAACGCGCTGGGCTGCGCGAGGGCGCTTTCGCCGCGCAGGAGTACATCGCGGGCGGCGCTGACCTGTTGTTGCTCACGCAAGGCATAGGCCCAGGCGATCCACGGACGCTCCTGTTTGGGGTCAAGTTCCGTGGCTTGATGCGCGAGCAGCGGCACCTCGTCCCAGACCTCTTCGAGCATGGCGATTTCCAAGCGGGCGGGCAGGGTATCGGCGTGCAACAACTCCGCCGGGCTCAGGTGCGCCAACTCCTCGCGAGCCGCGGTTCCCAGCCCCAGCGAGATAAAACCCAGGGTGTAATCGATGTGTTTGCGGGCGGATATCAAGCGAGTCCGTAGCAAAACCGTGCCGCGACCTGTTCGCCACCCCAAAGATTCAGCCCGACCTCCCGCACTTAACCCCGGTGCAGCCCCGTCGCGCTCCGTCGTGACACTCAAGCCGCCTTAGCCAACACCGTGATCTCGGCGATCCGGTCAATAACCCGCGCCAGTTCGTCGAGCTGGGCGCGAGTGGCGGTCATTTTGGTACGAAACTCGGCGAACATACTCACCAATGCCTCACTTTTGGGGATGCGTGCCGTTTCGGTATTACCTAATACTTGGGTCATCTCGATGATCAGCGCAGTCCGCGTGATCGAATCCCGATCCTCGCACAAGTGAGGTAGAATCGCTCGGAACGACTCCATCGCACGCAGCGTCCCCTCGCTGCTGGCGGCGAAACACTCTTCGAGTACCTGCAACTCGCCCGGATCGCCTGCGCCCGGGTTCGCCGCCTGCTCGGCCTGACAGAAAAGGATCATCTCCATTTGCAAATGCGCCACGGAAATCTGGGTGTTCACCATTTCGGTCATGCGCACCACTTCATCGATGTGCCGATGGAGCGCGTCGGTGCCCCTGGCCATCTGGCCGGAGCAGTCACCGAGGAAACCGGCAACGATGCCCAAGCCTTTGCCCATTTCCCCAAAGTGATCGGCCGTGATGTTGACGTTGACCGAGTGCAGCCGGAAACCCTCGGCGATGGCAAGAACGGTGGCCGCCTTTTGTTGCAGCCCCAGATTGAGCGCAACGAAACCCTGAAGGTGCCGAAACAGGGAGGCGATGCGGTTGTAATCCGGCACAGCCGTTGAGCCCAAGGGGGTGCGAACGCTCATTTCCTGGCTCAAAGCCAACTGGGAAAAGGCATCGTAATCGCTGAAGCCAAGCCCCGCGAGGGCGCTGAGGGCTACTTTAAGGCTGGCGGCCACGGCCTGCTTTTCGGTTCCACCGCTGGCCAAGGTTTCGTTTTCGCACGCCAGCATGGCCCGGTAAAGCGCTTCGACCTGGCCAAGCAGGGGCGTGGAGGGCTTAAACCGGACCGACAGGTAACGCTGATTACTTGCGGCGACGGCAACGACGAAAACCCAATAAAACCGGCCGTCCTTGGCCATGTTTTTAACATAGCCGGCAAAAGGCCGCCCCTGATGGAGATTAGCCCACAGCAGAGCGAAAGCAGCCCGAGGCATGTCGGGGTGACGGATGATGTTATGCGGCTGGCCGTAGAGCTCCTCCTTGCTAAAGCCGCTCACGCGAGCGAACACGTCGTTACCGCAAAGGATTATGCCCTTGGCATCCGTGGTGGAGAAAAAAATTTCGTTGGCGTTAAATTCTCTGGCCTCGGCGAGAGGCAGGATGGGGCGAACGTTCATGGGGTGCGGGTAAGTTGAAGGAGATCGCCGACCAAGCGCGATTACCTGTCGGGATTACATCCCGAGTAGAACGGCACAGTTGGGCTTTTCCTGAAGCCGTACCCACCGCTTTTCCTTAATCAAATCAGCGGAAAACTCCGCGAACCGCTCGCGAAGAGGAAGAAGCTAAAATGTCGAATAGTCGCCAGAAGGGCGGCACACGCCGAAGAATTGAACCCAGAACTCGAAGTTAAACCCAGAAAATGCGGTTGAACCACGGATTACACATATAAACACCGATTACTAAGGCCTTGAAGAACTCAATGCACTCACCCTGCGGATGAATTCGGGGTCAGCGGCATTTGACGCATAACCTGCTTCATCTGTGCTACCTGTAATCCGTGGTTAAATCCTGCTGCCGTATTTAGGTTAAAACCAAACCGACCGGTGGTTACTCAGGCAGCTGCAGCGCGGACGCCCCTATTTCGCCTTTTTCAAAGGCCCTGAGTAACTCGCGAGCCTGCACCAAGCGGTGCTCCTCGTCCTCAATTTTTTTACGCATCTCTTTGATTCCGCTGGGGGCATGCAAAATGTAGTGCTCCAGCGCTTTTTGTGGCGTGTCAGGAATCTCATCCAAACCCAGTTTAAATACTTTGCGCCGCGAACCATCGGGCATCACCACCCAATCCGAAAAGACCATCGCCGATGACGTCGAGACTCGGGGGATGACTCTCGCGAACTTCAATTCCGGGCCCGGAACAATCGTGTAAATTGCCTGCTGATTATGCTGTTGCAACGCACGCTCGCCGCTTGTGTAGGCCGCCTGCAAAACTTCCTCCGGATCGAAGGGCTTACGAATGATTAAAAAAGTCCCGTTCAGCGCGATCGCTTGCGCCCGGATGTCACTCAGCTCGTGATCGTGGTGGGCCGTGCAAATGATGATCTGCAAATTATGGTCAATCATCCACATACGTCGCATCGTCTCCATCCCATCAATTCCGGGCGGCATGCGCATATCCACAAACGCCACGAGATACGGGTCATTTTGTAAAAATGCTTTTTCGATCGCCGCCACGGCATCCAACCCTTGGGAAAAACAATCGAGCTGAATGGCCACTTCATGTTGATGCTGCTCATTGATCGCAACGGCGGGTGCGGGATCATCGGCAAAGGCATCCGCCATCGCGGTCAGTTCACTATCCTCCGCCGAGGCTTTAAAAACCTTACGATAAGCCTTCGATCAGCGAAGGCGTATCATCAACTGCTAAAACTTTATACGTAATTAAAGTCATAATTAAAATCCAAGAATAAACTAGTGCTAAAACTCATTTCGGCCGAGGTAGGTAAACCGAAAAACACGCGCCTAAACCGGGCCCATCACTTTCGGCCAACAAATGGCCGCCCATCGATTGGGTTTCCACCGCGCACGAGTGTAAACCGAACCCGTGCCCGTTGGGTTTGGTGGTGAAGCCAAAACCAAAGAGCTTGGCATGTGTCTCCGGCGTAAAACCGATCCCCGTATCTTTGACTTTGATGATCGCATGATCCCCCTCCAGCGCCACTAAAAGGGTGAGCGTGCGGTCCCGGCTTTCGTGCATGGCATCAATGGCATTACCGATAAGGTTAACCAAGACCTGCAGGATCTTGTGCTTCTCAACGGGCCACTCGATGGGGGCAAGTTGGCGCTCAATGGTGATGGAATGCCGGCTAAACGACGAGGCGCGTAGGTTCAGTGCATCCTCGACCAAGTGCGGCAGTGATGCCGCTTCAACAAAACTCTTACCCTTGGCATGTGCCTGCTGGCTGTCCAAAACGTGGCGCACATGTTCCAGCGCCTCGGTGATCTGCCGATGCTCCAAGACGTCTGTAGCCCGTTCTTTCTCCAGTGCTTCGGTTACTTTAATTATAAACGCCGGCGTCTGCCTACCTTTGGGGTGTGTGGCGATCCAAGCGTGCGGATCCTCTTGTTTAGCCAAAGCATCGGCCAACTGACGGAACAGGGAAATCTGGGATTTGCGTGCCCGTTGCGCCACGGAGTCTTGGTTAACCACAATACCAGTAAGCACATTACCGATATTATGCAGAACCGAGCTGGCGACCTCCGCCATACCGGCTTGATGGGCTGTTTCCACGATTTGCCTTTGGGCAGTTTCGAGTTCTGCGGTGCGGGCCTTAACCTGCAGTTCCAATTCGTCGCGCGAACGCGCGAGCACCTGCTGAGCCTGTTTATTGAGCGTGATTTCGTTGCTCACCACGCACACGTGCGTGATCTCGTTACGCTCGTTGCGCAGCGCGTGACGTGCGGTCCAGTAATAGGCGACCCCTTGCGGGGTGTTAAACGCCTCCTCCATTTCGTGCGGGGTGCC
>CANIXX010000025.1 GCA_947471115.1 Opitutaceae bacterium
CGCACCTTGATGTCGCGCCAGGCGAGGAAGCCGAGCAGTTCTCGGTAACGCCAGAGGTCGGCCCAGTAGTGGCGTTCGGTGCGCCCGGCCTCGATCACGAGCTCGGTCGGCGGGGCGGAGCTTTTAGCGTTCATGCAGAAAGATGCTCTTTTAATCGGCTGCGAAAACGGGTGTAGCTAAACTCTTCGGCGCGCGCGCGAATCGCGTCCCGGTCCCAGGTTTTATCGAGTGCGTGCAGGCAGGCCGTGGCCAGTGCGGGCACATCTCCGTAGTTAACCAGGACGCCACTTTCCGGGGTAATGACTTCGGGGATACCCCCTTCGCGCGCGCCCAAACAGGGCCGACCACAGGCCATCGCCTCCGCAAACACCAGTCCGAATCCCTCCTTTTTGCTTGGTAGGGCAAATAGGCTGCAGCCGGCAAACTCGGCCTTGAGCCTAGCGTCTTCCACGTAGCCGGTGAACTCAATGGCATCGCCGAGGCGTAAATCGCGGGCGCGTTGTTCCAGTCGAGGCCGATCATCGCCCCGCCCGACGATGCGGAGTTTAACGGTGGGTTTTTGGGTCAGAATCGCGGGCATGGCGTCGATCAGGTGTTCGATGCCCTTATATCGATCAAAGGAGGTCAGGCGCGCAACAGTGAGAATCACTGGGCGCGTAGCAGACGGTTCGGGCGCTGTTACTGCCGGTGTGGCGGGCTCCGTTGCTGCTGTTGCCGTCGGTACCTGCGCCCCCACCGCGCTCGCCAGCTGTGCGGAGTTATCCAGTCCAGGATCGCGGGCGTTGGGTAATACCACCAGGCGCTCCGGGCTCAGGTCGATTTGTTTGAGAATTTCCCTTCGGGTGAACTCGCTTACGCAAAAAATCTTCCATGCCCCACGCAGCGCCCGGCGTTCGACCCAAGTGAACGGTCGCCACACTTCTATGCCATGCGCCACCAGCGCGTAGCGCAGTCCAGGCCTCCGCCAGCTCGCCAGCCAAGCGACGGGCAATTGGGCGACATGGCCGCAGATAATCAGCCGTGTGCTTCCACTTAGGCGCAGGGTCGCGGCGACAAAACGGCGTTTGTCGCGCCCGCACGCCGCCCATTGCGTGAGCACGCGCGCGTCGGTGTAGGGCCGCAGGTCGGCCGAATCGACTTCGACGTCGTTGAGCGTGACGAAGCGCACCCGCTGCTTTTCTCCCGACATTTCACATAGTGCCTTGAGGTAAAGGCGCAGGATGCGGGGGATACCGCTGTCGGTGGTAAACAGCTCGGGGGCGAGCAGCAACGTGTTCATGGGGTAAAAGGGCGCGGGCGGTTGATGAACGCGATGAGAATTCCTAGCGACCACACGCGCGACCATTCAATCGCGTCATGGCCGGAGAGAAAGTGCCGCCAGTAGGCTTGCACGGCGGTGGAATCGAATAGCCCGCTACGTCCCACGCTGGCTGTCGAAAACGTGTCTTCGAGGAATGGTTTCAACGGTCCGCGCATCCACACCGCGTAAGGTAGGGTGAAGCCGCGTTTTTTACGCGCCAAGAGTTCTGGTGGCAGCAGGTCGGCTACGGCGGCAGCGATTGCCGATTTGGGGTGTTTAGGTGTGTATTTAAACGCCGTCGGCTGGCCGGCCAGCCAACGCACCAGCGGACGATCGACAAAGGGCACACGCAGCTCCAGCGAGTGGCGCATGCTCATCACATCGCTGTCGCGCAGGAGCACGTCGGCCATATAGCCGCGCATCTCAGCCAGGCTGGTGGTCATGAACAAGTCGGAGCCTCCGAGTTGGGCGGCGAGGGCGGCTTCTGCGGGGTGCGGGGCGTAGTCGCAGGCGAACTCAGGGGCCAGCAGCGAACGGCGGGTGACCTCGCAAAACACTCGCCGTTGCAGCAGGGCGAGTGAGGCGGGACTTGTCGCGTGGTTAAGCGCGTCGGCCAGCTTGCGGGAGCGCGTGTTGCCTCGGCTCCAGCGAGCGAGCAGGCGCGTCCGAATTGGTGAAGGTAGGGCGCGCCACGCCGGCACCCAACGCTGGATAAGTGCGGTGTTTTTAAATGATGCGTAGCCGCCGAAAAGTTCGTCAGCACCCAGCCCGGAGAGCGCCACGGTTATTCCGCCTGCGCGGGCGGCTTGGCTGGCGTAATACGTGTTGATGCCGTCGCCAGTGGGGTGATCGAGTGTGGTGATGAGAGCGCCAAGGTCTGCGGCGACACGTTCGCCAGTGAGCACCGTGGCGTGGTGTTCGGTGCCGAGGTGGCGGGCGTTGGCAGCGGCATCGGCTGCCTCGGAATAACCCGTATCATCAAAGCCGATGGAAAAGGTTTTGAGGCGGGTACTGCTGATGTTACCCATCAGTGCTACCAGTGCGGTTGAATCGAGCCCGCCCGACAAAAACGCCCCCACCGGCACATCGGCGAGCGCGTGGGCGCGGACGGTATCCTCTAGTTGGGCACGCAGGCCAACGGTGAACGCTTCGCGGCTTCGGGCGGGTTTCGCACCTGCATCCGGGGTGATTAAATCCCGCGCGTTATCGTAGGGGCTGATCGTGAGGCGGCCGTCGCGCCAAGTGGCGCATTCACCCGCGCACAGGCTGCGGACCGCGCTATAAATCGTACGCGGGGCAGGTACCGCGAGCCACGCGAGATAGTCGCTCACCGATTGCGGGTCGATAGCGGAGGGTACGTAGCCCGAAGCGAGCAGGGCGTTTAACTCCGATGCAAAAAGCAGGCTGCCGTCAGCCGTTGCGTGCAGGTAAAGCGGTTTGATTGCGAACGGATCGCGGGCTAGCAGGAGCGTGCGCTCTTGAGCGTCCCAAAAGGCGAAGGCGAACATGCCACGCAGGCGGGGCAGGGCGGCGCGGCCCCAGTGGGCGAGTGCGGCGAGCAGCACCTCGCTGTCGCACTCGGTTTTGAAGTCGTGGGTTGAGGTCAGTTCTGCGCGCAGGGCACGGAAGTTGTAGATCGCGCCGTTAAACACTAGGTGCCAACGCCCGTCCGGGGTGCACATGGGTTGGTGGCCGTTCGCACGATCGAAAATCGCCAGTCGCTGCATCCCCAGGGTGGCTTCGCCGCAGGTGGTGATGCCGGTGTCGTCGGGGCCGCGGTGGACCATTGCCGCGTTCATGCGTGCCACGGCCCCGGCCCGGCTTTCGGGCGAGTGGCTTGAACTAAGATAACCGGCTATGCCGCACATGGAGTGGAGTGCTAACCTAGCTTCGCCCCGTCACTTCCCAAGGAGGTAACCGAGCGTGGTCTAGGGGGCGGGGGATGATCAGAACAGCTCATAGGGGTAACACCCTAAAACGGAGGTTGAGTAAAATGCCCCCCTGTGGGCACGCAATGCCCGTGTTTACGCTTGGTTGTGGCAGGTGGTTGGGTTTGACCAAATCCTTCTGCATGGAACGCTGTTGCCGACTTTTCGATTAAGAGGCTCCTCTTTTCCGGACTGTTTAGGAGTGTGCTTCGATTGCTCTTATTCCAAATCCATCATCATCCGCCCTTATTATGTCACCTACCGTTTACCACATCATCCATCTTGTCTCCCTCTTCGTGTTGTTCGGCTACACGTTTTACGCTTTCGCTGCGCCGGCCGAGACTCGCAAAAGAATCCTCATGATCACTGGCATTGCCAGTCTCCTAGTGCTGATCAGCGGCTTTGGGCTCATCTCCAAGCTCTATAATAACCAGTTCGCCGCTTGGATGATCGTTAAGCTGGTCGCTTGGCTGGGGCTCTCCGCGCTGGCAGGCTTGGGCTTTCGCCGTCGGGGTTCGGTTGGAGTTTTTGCCGCAGTCGCCATCGCGCTGACCGTTGCCGCAGTGGTGGCTGTTTACGTCAAACCGCTTTAACTCGGTTTAACCGACTCCATGACTGAGCCGCTGTGTGGCGTTTGGGTCGACGATGAGGGCAACGTGCAGGTGTGCGTGGCTACGCCGGAGGGCGGGCGCGCGACACGCACCGAGCGCCTCCGGCCCTTTGCCTGGCTCAACGCGGCTGTCGACTCCGCCCCAGCTGAGGGCGTGACGATTGAAGCGTTGGCCGGTCCGGGGCCGTTTAACCGGCTGGCCCACGCGGAAAACCTGGCGGCCTTCGATGCTTTTGTGGCAACCGCCAAATTAACCGGAAACGTCGATGTGGTGAAACCGCTGGAGAGTCAGTTCCTCCTGCAAAACCGCGCGCGGCTTTTCAGCGATTTAAGTTTTGGTCAATTGCGGCGCTGCCAACTCGACATCGAAACGGCTTCGAGTGACGGGCAGTTTAGCGACGCAACCAAAGCCTCTGACAGCGTGCTGGCGATCGGACTGCGCTTCGGTGAACGCAATCGACTGCTCGTGCTCGACGAGGTGAGTCCTTCCGGCGAACGGCGTCTATTGGAGCAGTTAAACAACGTCTTGGCCGAAGAGGATCCCGACGTGATCGAGGGGCATAATATCTTCAAATTCGACCTCGATTACCTGCGCCAGCGGGCGAAGAAACTGAAGGTGGCCTGCGCTTGGGGCCGCTTCGGGCAGAAGGCGTCATTTCGCAACAGCCGCCTGAAGGTCGCCGAGCGCTGGATCGACTTTCCGCGCTGCGACCTGCCGGGGCGTACGGTCGTCGACACCTACCTGTTGGTGCAACAGTACGACATCACCACGCGCGAGCTGGCATCGTACCGTTTGAAGGAGGTCGCCGTTTACTTCGGCATCACGGACAAGGCCAGCGAGCGGACCTATTTGGCTGGTGACAAGATTCACTCCGCATTTACGGAAAATAGGCAGCAATTCCTCGCCTACTTGGGCGACGACTTGCGTGAAACCAAGGGCGTAGCCGATTTGTTGTTACCTACGTATTTCGAGCAGGTGCGCACGTTCCCGATTCTGCTGCAAGAGGCCACCCTGCGTGGCACCACGGGCAAGATCGACCTGCTGTTTCTTGAGCACTATTACCACGCCCGGCAGGCGTGTCCTGTGCCGCCCGAGATGGCCGCCTTTGAAGGCGGTTACTCGCGCAGCTTTAAGGAAGGCGTCTTTCGCCACGTCCTGCACTTCGATGTGGCCTCGCTTTACCCGAGCTTGCTGATGGCGATCGGGCGTAATCCAGCCAACGATACGTTGGGTGTTTTTATCCCGTTGCTCACCACGCTGCGTGAGTACCGCCTGCGCTACAAACAACTCGCGCGCACTGCGCCGACCGCCGACGAACGTGCCGAGGCGCAGGCGCGGCAGGCCAGCTTCAAAATCCTGATTAACTCCTTTTACGGCTACCTCGGGTTTTCTGGTGCGCGCTTTGGTGACGGCGCGCTAGCTGCAGAAGTGACGCGTCGCGGGCGCGAATTATTGCAAACCCTCATCGATGAATTCGGCCGCCACGACTGCACGATCCTTGAGGCCGACACCGACGGCATTTATCTGTCGTCAGAGGCGTTTTTTAACCGCCCCGAGGTGCTTCTGGGGAAAGTTAGCGGTATACTGCCGACAGGTATCGAGTTGGAGTATGATGGGCGCTACGAGGGGATGTTCTGCTACAAGGCGAAAAACTACGCGCTGTACGACGGCAAGAAGGTAGTCATCCGCGGGAGTGCTCTGCGCTCGCGCGGAATCGAGCCGTATCTCAAAAAACTGGGTGCCCAGCTCATTCATTTTCTGTTGGGGGCGAGTGAGAAGTCGCCGGTGTTGCTGTTGAATTATTACCGCGCCGAGCTGGTGTCGCGCACCTTGCCAGTCACGGAAGTGGCCAAGGGCGAAGTGCTCAGTATGAACCCTGACACCTACGCGCGGTTCATCGAAGGAGGAGGTAAACCGCGGCGCGCATCAGCCGAAGCGGCGCTGTTGATGGAACCCAAGCCGCGAATGGGCGAGCGGGTCAATTTTTACATCACGTCGAAGCAAGCGGGTAAAACCAGCGACTGGCAGCGGGCTCGGCCAGTGGAGAGCTACGACGCGGTGCACGCGCCCTACGATCCAGACTATTACTTAGAGAAACTCGACGACTGGCTGGAACGTTACGGCGGGTTTCTTGGAATACGCCCCTCTGGCGGGGTTCAGGACGAGTTGTTCTGAGCAGGGTGTAGGCCCGGCCGCTGGTCGGACATAAACGACTGGTCGATTTTCAGTCTTAACCGGCGGAGCCGAACTTCTTTTCCGTCAGAGGTAGCATGACCCCGCGGCGGAAGAGCGTGACCTGCCCGGTGCTGGATGAGACGACGATCGAGATGCACTCGGTCGCCACGGTAATCGCCGCAGCCGCAGCATGACGGCTACCCAGCCCGCTAGGCAGGACATGTTCGACATCTGCGGCTTGGATCAGGCTGCCCGCTGATGAGACCACTCCGTCGCCACGAATAATAAAGGCACCGTCGATCGATGAGAACTCTTTGACCGTCTCATCCATGAAGGGGTTAAGGATATTGCGATCCTCTTCTTTGTAGCCGTAAAATGGATTCAGCACAAGCGGCTTGATCAAACGCTCTACCTTGGGTGCATCGCCCACCACAAAAAGGCATCCAACGGGTTTCCCCTCGCGGCCCTCGACCGCCAGCTCCGTGGCAATGGCGATTACGCGCTCCAAAACCTCGGGCTTTACGTCGTCGGGCACCAGATCGGCATGACCTGTGAGCAGCGTTTGAAACTCACGCTCAACGTCCACGATGACGACCGTATCGAATTGATTGCTGCCGGCTATGCCGCCGACGCAGCACACCCGGTCATTGAAAGAAATCATGCCTCGGGTGAGCGCTACAAACATGGCGCTGCGCAACTGCGCCAGGCGGCGCGGTGAGTACGAGCGAACTTGGATTACGCCGACTGAGTTTCCGTCCGACTCGTCGAATTCTACGAGGTTACGGGTGACCAGGATTGTTTTACTTTTGGGGAACCACGCTCCCGGTTCGATCCCGCCAACGAAGGCGTCGCCGAAAACCATGATGGCCCCGCATCCGGCGCCATTGGCGACGCGGTCGGCTTCGCGGATCATGAGCCGGTTGATGCGGTTTTGCTGGGCTTGGACCGGCTTGGCGAGGATGCCACCAAAGCCCGCAACCAGTCGTTTAAACACGTCGCCTGTGGTGGCCGCATGGCGGACTGCTTGGACGAGTTCATGGTCCTTGAGCAAGCGGGCGATGGAGGCGAGTAACTGGAGGTAGTCACGTGCCTTTTCGTCGGCCAGCAACATGAAGATGAGGTGGATTTTTTCATCTTCGACCGTGTTGTCGTTGTGGATACCGTCTTGGCTACGGCCGATGACGAGCACGTAATTACGGCTCATTTTTACCCGTACGTGAGGCAGGGCAACGCCCGCTCCAAGGTACGTTGTCATCGTGCTTTCACGCTGTAATAGGCCACGCAGCAAAGACTCCTGCTTGAGGTCGGGGAACTTATTGGCGGCAACTGCAATCAGCTCGGTCAGCGCCCCGCGCATATCCGTGCTGCGTAAATCGACGATCCGATTCCGGGCGATGATCTTGTCGAGTTTCATCAGTATCAGTCTCGTTCAAGCCTCGCCCATTGGGCTCACTTTTCCCAATCGAGAGCGCCCTTGCGCACCTCGTAAAACAGGCCGAGCACGAGTACACCGAAGAAGAAAAGGATAGGGCCCAGAATCGATAAGTTGTTGGCTAGAAAATCCCGGTAAATGAAGGCCCATGGAATCATGAACACCACTTCGATGTCGAAGAGGATGAAGAGCATGACGGTAACGTAGAATTTAACCGAAAAACGCGAGTGCAGGAGCCCGTCGTTTTTAACGCCGCACTCATATGCGGTGTCGGTGATGGCGGTCTGTTTTTTGCGGCGTTCACCGAGCAGGTGGCTGATGCCGACAATGAGAATAGCCAAGCCAGCGGCGAGGATAAGTTGGATGAGAAGCGGTAGATACGCGTCGGACATATGAAAAGTGTTTAAAAGAGGGTGGAGGATGTCGTGTGAGACAAGGGCATTTTCAATCAATTACCAACCGGTACAAACTTTGCGTCGGCGGTCTTGCGTGAACCCACGCCGAGGATCGCTGCAAACTCGAGCGTTCGGATATCATCTGAAACCGGTTTAAATCCCTCTTGTGTTCGGTAGCGGTTAATCCTTTCGAGCATGAGCGCGTCGAGCAACACCGGGTCCGTCCCGAGCCAGATCAGGGGCTCGGAGACCGTGTAAAGTGAGTTGAACCAAGGACCGCCGATGAACTGATACCGTTCCAAGCTGGCGAGGGTGAACATCCAGGTGCCGCGCAACTCGGGGATCGCGCTCATTTCAGCAACGGCGGCCGGAGCACTGGCGGGACTTCGAAAGAACCGCGCCGTGTTTGAGGCGTTCCAAAGCGTGGCGTTAACCAGCGCTCCGTTCACGCCTAGTACGGTATGATCAGTGTAAACGGGGAGGTTTATCCAGAAATCGGCGTCCACGAACAGCGGAGTGGCGAGGAAACTTTTACGATCTTCCTCCAGCGAAGTCTCGGGATCGAAGGCCTCGGTACTTTTTTGCACAAGGATCGGATCGAAGCGCGAGGGCAGGGGGCTGTCGTAAAACCACAACGGATCGAAAAAGCGGCCGGACTCGAGCACATAGATGGGGTGCCCATCGAAGGCGGATTTCCCTGTGGCCAGAGAAGGCAAGTAGCCGGTGTAACGCAGGCGTTGTTGGTTGAGGCCAACGAGGAAAATCTTGTCCTTGGCATAGCCGCGTTTTTGCAGCGCTGCGATCACCGCCTTGGTGAGTCCCAATGGCGTGGCGAGCCCTGGTCCTGAGTCGGCATAAATTTTGAGCCCCACTCGGCCCTTTTCGCCTGGTGCGATAGTTTGCCCCAATGAAACCTCGAATTGCGCGATCAAATATTCGACGCGCGCGGCGTAGGTCGAGTCGGAGAAGTTGGGCACAGTTGCCTGCCATATCACGGGGGAGGCCGGCGGAGGCGGGGGGCGGGGTAAAGCGTCGGCTGCCTGTGTACCGGTGGTACAGGTGGCGAGCAGGAGCAGTCGAAAAAGTGCGAAGCGGAAGTTGAGCATGAAGCGCGTGGCGGCCGTCAATGAGACCATTGTGGGCACGCAAGCGTGCAGTTCTTGACACACCCGGCGTCAGGGTAAAAGTGCAAAGTTCGTCCCGCCCCATTCGTTCACGCTCCATGCCCGCCATTAAGCCTACCTGTCTTCGCGATCTTAAGTTTCGCGTGAACATAGTCGATGTGGTGGGACGGGTGGCGACCCTGCGTAAGGTAGGCTCTCGATTCAAGGGGTTGTGCCCGTTTCATAACGAGAAATCCCCCTCCTTTCATGTCGATCCCGACAAGGGCTTTTACAAGTGCTTTGGCTGTGGTAAGGCCGGCGACATCATTACGTTTGTACGTGAGACCGAGCAGCTCAATTTTACTGAAGCGATTGAAGCGCTCGGCCAGCGTTTTGGCGTGCCGATCGAATACGAAGCGGGCTCCGGCGGGCCCAGTCGTGAGGAGCGTTCGCTCAGGCAGGAGATCTTCGACATCCACGAAACGGCAGCCGAGCATTTCTACCAAACTTTCCGTGCGTCCTCTGCCACGGGTACCTGGATGCGCGACTATTGGACGGGTAAACGCCGGTTTTCACTAGAACTTTCCGAGGAGTTTAAAATAGGCGCTACCGAGCCATCCGACACCTCGTTAGCGGCTGTGTTGCTCAAGAAACAGCATTCGGAGGAGGCGCTTCGGCAGTGCGGACTTTTTTTTATGCGTGAGGGCGCTCTGCTTGGACTCAACTCGCTCAAGCCGAGGTTTCGTGGCCGGCTGATGATCCCCATTCGCGATCATCAAGGGCGAGTGGTTGCCTTTACTGCTCGTCAGACCGACCTCACGCCGGAAGACGACCCGGCCCGTGATGCCAAATATGTTAACTCCCCCGAGACGCCGATTTTCACCAAAGGCAACCTGTTGTTTAACCTCGATCGAGCTCGCAGCCAGGTTGGCGAAGGAAAGCCGTTTGTGCTGGTTGAAGGGCAGTTGGATGCCCTTCGCAGTTGGAGTGTCGGCCTAAAGACTGCCATTGCCCCGCAAGGCACGTCGATCACCGAGGGACAACTGGTTTTGTTGCGGCGCTACCACACGCAAGTGGAGTGTTTTTTCGATGGCGATAGCGCAGGCCAGAAGGCCGCGTTGCGCTTTCTGCCAATGGCACTGAAGGCCGGCCTAGAGGTGCGTTTTCTCGGCGGTGCGACTGACACTAAAATTGACCCGGATCTCTTGTTCCTAGAGCGCGGGCTTGCTGGTTATGATGAGGTCAGCAAGGCCTCGCTTTCAGCCATTGGCTTCGCCTGTCGGGCTTTTCTGCCGTCGCCGGAAACGGCAACCCCGGAGCAAAAGGCGCGGGTCGCCGCCGAGTTGCACTCGCTCATTCTTAATGCGGAGTCCGAGGTTGCCCGGTCCCAATTTCTCGCGGAAGCAGCGGGGCTATTGCGGCTGCCACTTTCGGCTGTGCAGAAAGATTTTGACCAGCAGCGACTCCGCCACGATCGGCTTCAATCCTCCCGACCTCCCTCAGCCGCAGCTGCGGAGGCGGTGGTCGCCACGCCCGTGCCGCTTATCGCAACCAAGGATACGCCCGAGCACCACCTGCTTGTTTTGATCCTGCATTTTGAAGCCGTGGGGAGCCCGCTAAGCCGCACCCTGCCTCACGATTGGATCGACCTGAGCCATTCAGCCGGTTCACTGCTCAACCGATTTCTTGCCGAATTCGAGCAGGATGCTTGGCCGGGTCGTGATCATCTTGATGGTTTGATTGAAAGCGAAGCGGAGCGCACTTTGGTGGCGTCACTGCTCTTTGAGACCCCTCAAATCGATGACCCTGTTAAAGTTGGCAACGAGGCGCTTCGACTCATCCAGTCCCGGGCACTCGATCCGCGTGTTCGGCAAATAGAACTTGCCCTAGCCAAGGGCACTGCGGACAGTGACTTTGACGCAAATTCTCTATTCAAAGAACTCCTCGATATTAAGCGACAGCTGCGCGCGCCTCTGAGGCTGCCCGCAGCTTAATCATTTTCCCGATCCCGCCTTATACTATGCCGCGCAAAGCCAAGTCCGTAGATTCCGATACCCATTCCGAAGCCGTAGAGGCTGCCATCGAACGCATTCGCCCAAGTTCGGGCGATGCAGCGTCCCCTGGCGTTGATCTTCCTGCCGGTGGTATCAATGACAAGATTCGCAACCTCATTCGTCTCTCCAAAGAGCAGGGGTACCTCACCTTCGACGACATCAACGAGGCATTGCCTGACTCGGTCGAAAACCAAGAGGAGATCGATAACGTCCTTTCCATTCTCCAAAACTTGGAGATCGAGATTCTTGAGCCCGACCAAGTCGAGGATTACAAGCAGCGCCAAGAAGAAGCCGAGGAGGAGGAATCACGTTCCTCGCAACACGACATCCTCGACGACCCGGTTCGTATGTACCTCAAGCAGATGGGCCAAGTTCCCCTGCTCACCCGCGAACAAGAGGTTGAAATTTCCAAGCGTATCGAAAATGCCGAGCTGAAGGCGCAGAGCGCTCTTTTTGAGGCAGCAGTGATCGGCAAATACATTGCCACTCTCGGTGCCAAGTTGATCACCCGCGAGGAGCGCTTTGACCGTGTTGTTATCGATAAAAAAATCGAGAGCAGGGACATCTATTTTAAGGGCCTGCCCAAGCTCGTTGAGTTGACGCAGAAAAACGAAGAGGCCGTCGCCGATTCATGGGAAGAATTCCTAAAGGCTCGTTCCGAGGCGGATCGTAAAAAAATTCTCGCAAAGCACATCAAGCGCGAGGCCACCCTTCGCGCCAATTTCTCTAAGTTCTACTTCAAACTTAAAGTGTACGAGGAATGGCTCGAGCAGCTTCAGCCCGTGCTCAGCGAGATCGAGCAGCTCGACCAACAACTCGACCGCGCCAAGCACCCTAAGACCAAGAAAGACGCTGCAATCGACTCGAAAGCGATCAATGTCCGGCTCAAGCAGATTGAGGCCGAGAACCGCATCGCGCCCGACAAATTTTTGGCAGTGGTTCAGCAGACCAACGTCCACGTTCGTGAGGCGCACAAGGCCAAGACTGAAATGGTCGAGGCCAACTTGCGCTTGGTGATCTCCATCGCCAAAAAGTACACCAATCGAGGCCTCTCCTTCCTCGACCTTATTCAAGAGGGCAACATGGGCCTGATGAAGGCCGTGGAGAAGTTCGAGTACCGCCGTGGATACAAGTTCTCCACGTATGCTACGTGGTGGATTCGTCAGGCCATTACCCGCTCCATCGCCGATCAGGCCCGCACCATCCGCATTCCGGTGCACATGATTGAGACCCTTAACAAGGTCATGCAGGTGCAGAAGCAGCTCCTTCAGGAATTCGGTCATGAGCCCACGCCCGAGGAGGTCGCTGACGAGATGAACCTGCCCGTTGAACGCGTGCAGCAGATCATGAAGATGGCCCAGCAGCCCATCTCGCTTCAGTCCCCGGTGGGCGACGGTGACGACACTTCTTTCGGTGACTTTATCGAGGATAAATCCGCCGAGAATCCCTACGACATGACTGCGTACTCGCTACTCCGTGAGAAGATCATCGACGTGCTTGATTCTCTCACCGAGCGTGAACGTCGCGTGCTATCTTTGCGATTCGGTTTGGTTGATGGCTACAGCCGCACCCTTGAGGAGGTTGGCAAGCAGTTCAAGGTGACCCGCGAGCGCATTCGCCAGATCGAGGCCAAAGCATTGCGTAAAATGCGTCACCCCACGCGCATTCGTCAGCTACACGGATTCTTCGATGCCGAGCAGATCGACAACGCGCAGAACCTGCTCAAGCAGGTTCAAGCAAACAAGCCGGTTATCCCGCAGACCCCCTAACCTGCGGCTGTTATGTTTCGCGTTTGCGCCCTAGCGCTTGGCTGCCTGCTTTTAGCGGGTTGTGCTTCCCTAGGGCGTAAGGCCCCCTCCGATTCCGGCCTGACACCAAAGGTGTCTGCCACTTCCACGACAGCCAGTTCGACGATTGTCGTGGGGCGGATAATTACGATGGATCCGTCGAGTAAATCCGTAATGGTCGAAGTTGGATCATTCACCGTTTTACCTCCTGATTTTGCTACACGTATCTTGATTGCGCGGACTGATGACCTGCGGCCTACGGCGCGCCTCCAGTCGTCGGCTTATCTTCGGGGGAGAATTCTCGGCACGCGGCTCATCGCGGGTTCTCCTCAGTTGGGGGACGAAGTGGTGTGCGCGCCCGCTAATCCATGATTTTATTTTCCCCCTTGCTTCGAATCCTAACAGCACTAACCCTTTTTAAGTACTATGAATAGCCTCTCTTTTCCTCTCGCTGCCTTTGGTTTAGGCGGATCCGAACTCCTCCTTATTTTGGCCATCGTCGTGCTCCTTTTTGGTGGAGCAAAATTACCTGAATTGGCCAGAGGCCTAGGTAAATCGATCAAGGAGTTTAAAAAGGCTTCAGCGGAAGGCGACGGCGAGTCTGTCGATTCCTCTGATAAAAAGGGCGTCGTTAAGCCTGAAGCTACCAAGACCCACGGCTCGAACTGATTTTAATCTTAACTGATTTCCCTTAAACGCGCCCTAGTGGCGCGTTTTTTTTGGCTTCAGAGGCTGCATCCGTTTTCCCCTTTGACACTCACTCGCTTCAGTCGTTTGTAATCTTAACGGCGCAAGCGTCGCCGTATCTTTACGCACATGGCATCGAATCTTTTCGGCTACTTCTCCAACGACATCGGCATCGATCTCGGCACCGCAAACACCCTCGTTTACGTTAAAGACAAGGGCATTGTTTTGCGTGAGCCCAGCGTGGTCGCCTTGGACACGGTCACTCGCAAGGTGCGCGCCGTAGGCGAAGAAGCCAAGAAGATGCTCGGGCGCACCCCCGGCAATATCACCGCCATCCGGCCAATGAAAGACGGCGTCATTGCCGATTTTGATGTGACCGAGGAGATGCTGCGTTATTTCATTCGGAAGGTGCACAACAACGCCCTGCGTGTTGCACCACGTGTCGTCATCGCCATCCCGTCGGGTATCACCGAGGTTGAAAAGCGCGCCGTGAAGGACTCAGCCACTCATGCTGGTGCTCGTGATGTCATCACTATTCCTGAGCCTATGGCCGCTGCTATCGGTGTGGGTCTGCCAATCGATGAACCCGCTGCTAATATGATTGTGGATATCGGCGGCGGCACCACGGAAATTGCGATCATTTCTCTTTCAGGCATCGTGTTCTCCAAGTCGATACGTGTTGCAGGTGACGAATTGGACAGCGCCATCGTGAACTACATGAAGCGCGCCTACAACTTGCTCATCGGCGAACGCACCGCTGAGGAGATCAAGGTTCGAATCGGCTCGGCTTACCCGCTTGAGGAAGAGCTCACTATGGAGGTCAAGGGCCGCGATTCGGTGGCCGGATTGCCCAAGACCATTCATATTACCTCGCAGGAAATCCGCGAAGCGCTCAATGACCCCATTTCAGCAATCGTGGATGCAGTTCGTTCCACCTTGGAGCGCTGCCCGCCAGAGCTTTCCGCTGACCTAGTGGATCGTGGTTTTGTTATGGCTGGTGGTGGTGCGCTGATTCGTGGCATCGATCGCTTATTGAGCGACAAGACCGGTCTTCCGGTGATTGTTGCCGACGACCCTCTTTCGGCCGTCGCCAATGGTACGGGTGCAGTCCTTAACGATCTCAATTGGGTGCTTCAGAACGTCTGAATCGTTTGATAGCTACTCTGCGATTTACACCGCCCCGTGCCCCCTCAGCGTTTCGATCAGGCTAAACCATTTGTCACGCTCGGCCTTGTCCTGCTGGCTTGGATTTTACTGCCCACCGCAGTCAAACGCATGGCCCGGGTTAGTTTTTTCGAACTCCAAGCTCCGTTTGAAACCACTGCATCCTATATTCGCGACCTGCAAACGTTCTGGGCGCTCAAAACCAGGCCGAAAAACGAGTTGATTGAGGCCGGTCGGGATCTGGCGCACCTCAATGCTTCCTACGAGGTGCGACTACAGCAGGATGCCAACCTGCGTGCCGAACTTGTTCGCTTGGAACGGGTGCTCCAGCTGCCGCCTACCCCTGGATATCGCTCCGAGGTGGCGCGTGTTGTACGGCGGGATTTCTCTTCATGGTGGCAGCAATTGACCATCCGCAAGGGGCGCAACTACGGAATTGTCGAGGGTGCGCCCGTGATCTACGCAGGCGGAGTGGTGGGGCGTATTCGCGAAGTGTATGCGTACACCTCGGTGGTGGATTTGGTCAGCAGCCCAGGGGTTCGCATCGCCGCCGCAGTCGAGGGCGATACCCGCCCCGTAAGTTATCAAGGCGGCATAAATCCCACCTTTGGGCCTGCGTTCGCGACAGTTGAATACGTGCCGCTTGATGTGTTTGTGACTTCCGCTACCCCACGACGTTTGGTCACCTCCGGTTTGGGTGGGGTGT
The DNA here is from genome assembly GCA_947471115.1 of Opitutaceae bacterium. GTDB lineage: Bacteria > Verrucomicrobiota > Verrucomicrobiia > Opitutales > Opitutaceae > Rariglobus. Next base: position 15,343 of record CANIXX010000025.1, read on the forward strand.
TTCCGCCCAATCTTACCATCGGCTATCTGACCCGCGTTGAGCCTAGTACCGACGGTCTGTTCAAGTCAGGAGATGTTAAACTCGACGCGGGTCTATCCGATCTGAGTGAAGTGACGGTGCTGGTGCCGGAGGCCACGGCGCAGCGCGATTAACCGTATGAAACGCCGGGTGTTAATTCTCGTGTCGGCTTCGTTGTTACTCGCGCTATTACTCGGTCAGCTCAATCACCAGCTCGCAACATGGCAGGTTCACGTGGGGTGTGGCGGCTTATTCGTAGCGTTTACTGGACTGCGTATGGCCTATGGGCCCGGAGCTGCCGCCGCCTTCCTGGCCGGTTTGTTCCTCGACGCCACTACTCCGGTAGTCTTCGGCACACAGGGATTGCTGTTTCTAGCCGCTCACGCGGTTGTTTTCACGCTACGTGCCAAGGCCCCACGCGGTGAGGTCTCAGTCGGAGTGGTGGTCTCCTTGTTGGCCAATCTCGGACTTTTTTTGTCCCTTGGTTTTTTGCGCATTGATACTGGGGCCGAGTCAGCTGGTGCTTGGATGCGCAGTTTTACGGATCTTCTTTTTTCGCAGGTGGTACTCGCGTTGATTGCTCCGTGGTTTTTTGCCCTTCAACAAAGAATGCTGGAGGGCACCACCACCACCACGCGTTCTTTCTCAAGACGCTCGATTTGAGTCATGTCCTCTAATGGTAAAGAACGTGGGAATTTGGTCGAAACGCACAAGGGTTACGACCCGAGGGTGATTGTTTTTTATCCCTTCATTGCAGTGCTGCTGCTCATTCTAGTGGGTGGCATGGCCTATCAACAGCTATGGCTCACCGAGCGTTTTCACGAAAGCGAGCGAAAGCAAAATCAGCGGCGTATTCTCGTCCCTGGGCCGCGTGGTAATATCTATGATCGCGAGGGCCGTCCCTTAGTGGCTAACCGACCTCGCTTCGCCGTGACCCTCTATCTCGGCGAATTGCGCAAAGACTTTCGCGCTGAATACATACGTATCCGTAAAGCTTATCGCGCGGCCGGTGACAAGGACGTGCCTTCGGGTTCGCAGATGGAGCGCATCGCCCGCTTTACGGTGGTGCATCGCTACCTCGATCAGATTAATAGCATTCTGGGCCGAACGACCGAACTCGACGCCGACGATCTCAACAAGCACTTCCATCGGCAGTTGCTTATACCCTACCTGCTGGTCGACGACCTTAAAACCACAGAGTATGCGCGGCTGATAGAACACCTGCCGGTCACTTCGCCGCTTCAAGTTTACGCCTCCAGTATTCGCGATTATCCGCGGGGCTCCATCGCCGCCCACACACTCGGTTATGTGACCAGTAATGATGCGCCAGACGCCGCCGATGATTTTCCCGGTGCTGAGCTCACCACGTTCAAGATGAAAGGCTCTCTTGGGCGTCAGGGACTGGAGTCTCGTTTCGATGCGCATTTACAGGGCGAAACTGGTGGGGCGATTTACCGTGTCGATCCGGCCGGCTACCGGGTTAACCCGCCCTTATCCAAGCGACAACCGGTTCACGGTCATAATCTTCACACCTCGCTCGATGCAGAACTGCAGGTTGCCGCTGAGAAGGCCATGGCGGAAACCGAACTTGCAGGCGCTGCTGTAGCAATGGATGTGCGCACCGGAGAGGTATTGGTTTTAGCCAGTAAGCCCGACTACAGTCTTTTGGATTTTGTGCCGCACCTCGGTCACGATGCGGCCCGCGACATCAACGAGCGCGGTGCCTGGCTCAATCGAGCAACCCACGGCCTTTATCCGCCTGGATCCGCCTTTAAAATTCTCACGGCTATTGCTGGCTTACGCGCCGGTACGATCGATCCTGATGCCCTGGTGACTTGCACTGGTTACTATCAGGTCGGCGGCCGAAAGTTTCCCTGCCACGACGGTCACGCTCATGGGCCCATTAACTTAGCCACCGCCATCGAAAAGAGCTGTAACGTTTATTTCTACAAACAGGGTCTTGATATGGGAGTGGGGGGACTCTCCTCCGAAGCTCGTGCACACGGGTTTGGCCGCCCAAGTGGAATTGAACTCGCGGAAACCCGCAGCTCCTTGGTTCCTGACTCCGAATGGAAGATGGAGCGCCGCTCGGAACGCTGGTACCCTGGCGACACCGCGAATCTCTCGATTGGGCAGGGCGACCTTCTCGTTACCCCGCTGCAGATGGCGGCGTTTATGGCCTCGGTTGCACGCGATGAGCGAACCACGACCCCCACGATTCTTCATGAGGATAATCGCGTTGCGCAGCACAGTGCCCCGAGCGGTCTAACACGTGAACAGCACTCTGCCTTGGTGGCAGGAATGGAGGCCTGCGCGTTAACTGGGACTGCGAAGGTCTTGCAGTCGACTTTTATGAAGATTCCCGGGCTGGGTATTGCAGGGAAAACCGGTACTGCCCAGAAGCAGACACCCAAAGGGGTGATTAACTTTGCCTGGTTTATCTGTTTTGCGCCGATCGAAAACCCGCAGGTTGCTATTGCCGTAGTGATGGAGGGCGACACCCCAGGTGAGGAAACTGCCGGTGGACGTTACGCCGTCCCGGTTGCTGCTGCGATTTTACGGAAATGGGACGAGCAGAAAAAAGCCCGTCCGCTGGGGATATTACCCAACTTTATGTCCACTCGGCCGGATTCAACGATGAGTCCGCAGTCCGCTCCCTAGTTTAGCAGGCCGTCGCCTTTTCGGATTAGCCAAGTGTATCAGGATTTTGAGTTCGCACTGAAGTTCCTGCGGCGCTGGCGCCACACAATGAAGACCGTAATGCCAATGAGCACGATTCCGATAGCCCCCCAGAGCGCATAGCCTTGGGACTTGCCCAAGGTCTGATTAAATTGATCGAGGTCATCTTTGAACTTCCCCCATAGCCAGTGACCCAACCACACAAAAACGGGAACGCTGATTAATGCCGCTCCTCCATCGAAAAGGAGTAATTTCCAGAACGGTACTTTCATTGAACCGGCGGAAAAGAAGATGGGGGCACGTAAACCGGGCAAGAAGCGGCCAATGAACAATCCCATTGGTCCATAGCGGTCAAAAAAATCGACGACTTTCGCCTGTTTTTGTGGCGATACAATCCGCTGAAACCAACGGGATGTCAGCATCCATCCCCCGACATGTCGACCGGCGAAAAAAGTGATGCAGTCACCACCGAGTACACCGGCATACATTAAAAGTGACACTTCGATCCATGAGCGGCCTTGGTCTTGTGCAAGGACTCCGGCGGTTACTAACACAATATCCTCGGGGATGGGCAGTCCGAGTCCGCATAACAGCAGTACGAAAAAGGGGCCCCAAAGAGAAAGGGGGGAGTTCTGGAAAAAGTTGAGTAGGGTCTCAAACATGAAGGGGAGGTTGCATCAAACAGCGGGTGGCCCGCATGCCAAGGGTTTAAAGTAAACGGGTGGTTAGCCTGTTTTACTGCTCCGCGCGATTACGTGAAATTTAGTTGAAACTTCCACTTCAAGCCCGTCTTTTCGGGGCACATTTGTTTAGGCGAACCCGAGGCGTCGGGCTGAGACCGTGACACGATCCGTCCCCAAAGCCTTCGAACCTGATGCGGTTAGCACCGCCGAAGGGAAAACGGAACTCAACGCGCAGGCGTTGGGTTTTACGCTCCTGATGGCTGTGGTCACCGCACGCAACTTATCACCTTACCATCATGTCTACCTCCGCCACCAAGACCGAGCCCGCCGATTCCTCGGCCAACCGCCGCGAATTCCCCGCGTCCACCCGCGTTTACGTCACCGGCAGTCGTCCCGACCTGCGCGTGCCCATGCGCGAGATCGCGCTTTCACCCACTCAGTTGCCCAACGGCAACGAGGTGGTCAACGAGCCGGTGCGCGTTTACGACACCGCCGGGGCTTGGGGCGATGCCGCGTTCCACGGGGATTCATCCCAAGGTTTGCCCAAGATCCGCCACTCATGGATCATCGAGCGCGGTGATGTGGAGCAGGTCGACGGCCGTGAAATCAAGCCGATCGATGACGGTTATCTTTCCGAGAGCCATCGCGCCCAAGCCGAGGCCGAGGGCCGTCGCAACCCGATCAAGTTCTTCGATCGTGGCGCCAACAAGGTCCTTCGCGCCAAGCCAGGCAAGGTCGTCACCCAGCTCGCTTATGCCAAGGCGGGCATCATCACGCCCGAGATGGAGTTCATCGCCATCCGTGAGAACATGAAGCTGCAGCGCTCGCGCGATCTGCTTGAGATGACCGAGCAGGGCCCGCGCAACTCCCTTTGGCGTCAGCATGGCGGCCAGTCCTTCGGCGCCGCCATCCCCAAGGAAATCACCCCCGAGTTTGTCCGTTCCGAGATTGCCCGTGGCCGCGCCATCATTCCGTCCAACATCAACCATCCTGAGCTCGAGCCGATGATCATCGGCCGCAATTTTTTGGTTAAGATCAACACCAACATTGGCAACTCAGCCGTCGCTTCCTCAATCGATGAGGAGGTCGAGAAAATGCGTTGGTCGGTTAAATGGGGTGGCGACACCTTGATGGATCTTTCCACCGGAAAAAACATTCACCAAACCCGTGAATGGATTCTGCGTAACTGCCCGGTTCCCGTGGGCACCGTACCCATTTATCAAGCACTGGAAAAAGTCGGTGGCCGCCCCGAAGCGCTGACCTGGGAGATTTTCCGCGACACGCTCATCGAACAGGCGGAGCAGGGCGTGGATTATTTCACGATTCACGCAGGTGTTCTGTTGCGCTACATTCCGATGACGGCGCGACGCATGACGGGCATTGTTTCGCGCGGCGGCTCGATCATGGCCAAGTGGTGCCTGGCGCATCACAAGGAGAACTTCCTGTACACCCACTGGGACGACATTTGCGACATCATGGCTGCCTACGATGTTTCATTCTCCATCGGTGACGGCCTGCGCCCTGGTTCCATCGCCGACGCCAATGACGAGGCACAGTTCGGTGAACTCAAGACCCAGGGTGAACTCACCAAGCGTGCATGGGCGCGCGGCGTGCAGGTCATGAACGAGGGCCCAGGCCACGTTCCCATGCACATGATCGCCGAGAACATGGAAAAGCAGCTGGAGTGGTGCGACGAAGCCCCCTTCTACACCCTCGGGCCGCTCACCACCGATGTCGCCCCCGGCTACGATCACATCACCAGCGGCATCGGCGCGGCCATCATCGGCTGGCACGGTTGCGCGATGCTCTGCTATGTGACCCCCAAGGAGCACCTTGGCCTTCCCAACCGTGATGACGTGCGCACCGGCGTCATCACCTACAAGATCGCCGCCCACGCCGCCGATTTGGCCAAAGGCCACCCTGCCTCCCAATACCGCGACAACGCCCTGAGCAAAGCGCGTTTCGAGTTCCGCTGGCAGGACCAGTTTAACCTCTCGCTCGATCCCGATCGCGCCCGCGAATACCACGACGAGACGCTGCCACAGGACAGTGCAAAGACCGCTCACTTTTGCTCCATGTGCGGACCGCAGTTCTGCTCGATGCGCATCAGCGACGACATTCGCCGCTACGCCGATGAGAATAACATGAACACCTCCGAGGCGATTGAGGCCGGCATGAAGGCCAAGTCCGCAGAATTCCATGCGGCCGGCGGCGAGATCTACCTCGACGAAAAGAAATAATCCGCCGCGCTTCCCCGTCTTCCGCTTATGAACATCCGCGTTAACGATCATCCGCGCGAGATCGCCGCCGATACGGCGCTCTCTGACCTGGTGAGTGTGCTCGGCTTGGGGGAGCGCAAAGGAGTGGCCATCGCTATCAATGACGAGGTGGTGCCGCGCGCCGTTTGGCCTGAGCGACGTTTATTTGAGGGCGACGCCGTCCTCGTCATACAAGCCACTCAAGGCGGTTAAAGCTCCCGTGCGCCTAATTGTCATCTCCCCCGAAGCTGAAGACGCCCGCGAGTCTGTCGTGCTCGCAGAGCTTTTTAGTGCCGGTCTGACGCACTATCACCTGCGTAAGCCCTCTTGGAGCCGTGATCAACTGGCCGCGTGGCTCCAGTCGCTGCCGGAATCGTTGCATGCACGCATCGTGTTACACACGCATCACGACCTCGCCGTCGAATTCGCCGTGGGTGGCCTCCACGACCGCGACCATACTCCCCAGCCAAAGTGTAACCTAATAGGTAACACTTTACGGTCGTCGGTCCGTCTGCGCAGTCGCGCGGTGCACACGTTTCCCACGCTGCGAGATTCGCTCTACGACTACGACCGACTGCTGCTGAGCCCGGTGTTCGACTCCATTTCCAAGCCCGGCCATGGCCCTTCGGCGGACTTCGTTTTTTCCGATCTTAAGGCGATCCTCTCGCTCCCGCGCAGAGCCGAAGTCGTGGCCCTCGGCGGCATCGATGCCGACCGAATTCCTGCTTGCCGCGAATACGGTTTTGACGGAGTGGCCGTGCTCGGTGCCGTCTGGCAAGCCGCCGATCCCGTGCGTGCGTTTAATAAACTTAACCAAGCCTGCCGTTACGCCCATGCCGCTTGATCCCGCCCACTTTCCCCCAGTCATGGCGCTCACTTTGGACGGCCTGCCACTGTGCCATGCCGACCAAGCGCGTGCTCTCGTAGCTGCTGGCGCGGGATGGATCCAACTTCGCGTCAAAAACACTGCGCATGACCTTTGGTTGGCTACCGCCTGCGAGGTCGTGGCGATCTGCCATGAGGGTGGGGCACTCTGCACTATTAACGACAACGTGGACATTGCTCTAGCCGCTGATGCCGACGGTGTTCATCTTGGCCAACTCGACGAGGATTGGATCGCCGCCCGCGCCCGCCTTGGCCCCGAAAAACTCCTCGGCGGTACCGTCAACGACGCCGATGCGGCCTGCCGTGCGGCTGCCTCCCATGTGCTCGATTACGTTGGCATCGGCCCGCTGCGTTTCACAGCGACCAAACAAAAACTCGCGCCCGTCCTCGGTTTGGACGGCATCTCCAGCCTGCTGCCGCTCCTCGGTGGTTTACCGGCTTGGGCCATTGGTGGAGTCCAGCCCGCCGACTTGCCTGTCCTGCGCCGCGCCGGTCTGGCTGGCGTCGCCGTTTCGTCGTCCCTCTACGTAAACAACCAAGTCGCCGCCAACCATGCCGCCTTCCTCGACGCTTGGTCCGCGTCTTCCTGATCCGTATTCACCATGAAAACAGCTCCCCTCGTCATCGCCGGTGTCACGCTCCGCTCCCGCCTTTTTCTGGGCACGGGAAAATACAGCTCCGGTTCCGTCATGGCCGCGAGCCTCGCCGCCTCGGGGGCCGAGCTCGTTACCATGGCTCTGCGCCGCGTTCGCACCGACGGCACGCCCGATGACATTATTGACCACCTCGACGCCGGGCAGTACCGGCTGTTGCCCAACACGTCGGGAGTGCGCAACGCCAAGGAGGCCACTCTTGCCGCCGAACTGGCGCGTGAAGCCCTCGGCACGAATTGGCTGAAACTGGAAATTCACCCCGATCCAAAGTACCTCATGCCGGACGCGATCGAGACCCTGCTCGCCACTCGCGAGCTAGTGAAACGTGGTTTTGTGGTTCTTCCCTATGTCCACGCCGACCCAGTGCTGTGTAAGCAGCTCGAAGAGGCCGGTGCCGCCGCAGTGATGCCCCTCGCCG
>CANIXX010000026.1 GCA_947471115.1 Opitutaceae bacterium
AGTGCTCATCAGTGGTTAACTTGGATCGGGTTTGTTGATCCGGATACGGAGTTTTTAACCACTGATGGGCACTGATGAGCACTGATAAACCAAGCCGAGAAGTCTGACCCCAAATGCATCCGACAACTCAAAGGTTACTGCCTACTAGGGCTAGGCTACTTTTCCAGCGTTTTGAGGTAGGCGACCCACTCAGCGAGCACGGTTTCGGCCACGGCGCTTTGCACCGAGATGCGGTTAAGACCGGCGCACACCACTCGCCCCGACACCACTCGCCAGCCCCGCGGACTCACGCGGTGGGCGATCGCCCAATAGGCAAACGCCTCGCCCACCCCTTGCGCCTTCGCCGGTTCGGCGTAGCCGGTGGTAGCCACCGCCATGTCGGCTCCGAATAGTCGAACCGCCCCCTTCGCCATCTGTTGGGCGACCTCGGCTGACACACCGTTAACCGGGGTCGCGGTGCCGCGTTTTACCCCGAGGAGTTTAACCTTTTGCTCAATGCTATAGGCGGTGATTCCACCAAGAAAAAAGCCGGACGCGCCCTGCACAGCGGTGATGGCAGCCTGCACGCGCCCGCCAGTCAGGCTCTCGGCCACCGCCAGGCGCAGGGCCGGCTGGTGACTTAGGCAGAGGATTTTGAGCTCACGGGCGAGGGCAGTGGACATGGGGGGAAGCGTTATTTCACCGGTTTGGCGCGACGCAGCTTGGCCAGGCGCTTGCGCAGACGCCAGCGGTGGCTTTTGGCCACGATGTAACCAACGCACTTGGGCGAACCGCAACGGCAGGGGTGCTGCCGCCAGTTCTCCACATCGAAGCCATAGTCGAAGGAGAGTTCTTCACCGGCTGCAATGTCGCGGCGTGCCGAGATCCAAATGTGCCCGCGGACTTTCTCGCTTTGGCAATTCGGCTCGCAGGAGTGGTTGATCAACCGCGCGGTGTTCCACTCCATGTGGCCGTCGAGGTCGTGGCGTTTATTGATCTCAAAAATGTAAACGCACCCATCGCCGCCTTCGGCTTCGCGGGCCGCTCGGGCTGCATCGCGCCGCTCAGATTCGGCCTTGGTGATGCGTTCACCCTCATACTCCATGATGCGGGTGCCGGAGGGAATATCGCGGGTGGCGCGAATGCCCCGGCCGTGTATCGGCGACTGCCATACGTGTGCCCATTCCGAAGTTGTGGCGGCACGAACCGGGGCGGCCGGTTTAGCCGAGGCGCGTTTCTTTTTGGCGCGTACGGCGGGCGTGGCGGGTGCTGGCTTTTTTTTGCTCATGTCGTGAGTTCCAGGCCCACCGGGCAATGGTCGCTGCCCATGACTTCGGGCGAGATCCAAGCGCGTTTAAGGCGCGGTTGCAGCGCGGCGGAGGCAAGGAAGTAGTCGATACGCCAGCCGATGTTACGCGGCCGGGCTCCGGCGCGGTACGTCCACCACGAGTAGTGGCCGGGGCCCTTTTCAAAACAACGAAAGGTGTCGATAAAGCCGGCGGTGAGGCACGCGCGAAACCCGTCGCGCTCCTCGTCGCTGAAGCCGGGATTACCGACGTTTTCCTTGGGGCGGGCCAAGTCGATGGGTTCGTGGGCGACGTTGAGGTCGCCGCAGACGATCACTGGCTTGGTTTTTTCCAGGGTGCGCAGGTGGGCGAGGAAATCGCGATCCCAGCGTTGGCGGTAGGGCAGGCGCGCGAGCTCGTTTTGGGCATTGGGCACGTAGACGTTGACCAGATGGAAGTCGGCGAACTCCGCAGTGATCACGCGGCCCTCTTGGTCGTGCTCGTCGATGCCGATGCCATATGAGACGGCGAGCGGAGCGTGGCGGGTGAAAATCGCCGTGCCGCTGTAGCCCTTTTTCACCGCGCTGTTCCAAAACACGGAATAGCCTGCGGGCCACTCGATGTGTTGCACATCGCCGGGGTGGCACTTGGTTTCTTGCAGGCAGACGATGTCGGCGCGCTCCGGACTGAGTTGGTCGAGAAAGCCCTTTTGCAGCACGGCGCGCAGGCCGTTGACGTTCCAGGAGACGATTTTCATGAGTGGGCCGAAGCTCACGCCGCCGCCGCGCGGTTTCAACTCAGGATTCACACGCACCCCACTCATGCCGAAGAGCGGCGTTGCCAGCGGGCGTGGGTTCCGCCCCATTATTCTCTCAAATGTCCGTGTTTACTCACCTTCCGCTTGGCCAACGTATTCCTTCCAGCCTGCATGGCGTCTCCGCCAGTCTGCCGACCATGCGCGATGTGATCGGTTACGAGGAAAAAGACCCTGCGGTCACTTGCCACCTCACCTCGGGTTACCCGCGTTTTGTGGTGCATCCTTTTTCCAAACAAGCCGGCGCCCACCTGCTGCGCACCCTCGGCTTGGCCTCTCACAGCGTTTGGCTCACCTCGTCGATTCGTGCCGCCGAACAACTCCGCGTGTACTTAGGCGAACCCGCCGCATTGCTTCCCTCCGAGGCCGCGCTCACCGGAGTGGTTTTCCCAGAAAACGCTGCCCTGTCGGCGCGCGCCAAGACCTTTCTCCAGCACACCGGCATGTTCCTTTCCTCGCGCGAGGCCGAGGATTACCTGCTTCGCGTGGGCGAGCTCAACGATGCCCAGGCCCAGGCGGAAAAGGGTTTTGAGGGTTACGCGCCCGCCAACGTGAAGGGGCACGTGGCGCGTTTTTATCAACACGCCGCGACCACCGATGTGTTCCTAGCTACCAGTGGCATGAACGGCATCGCCGCCACCTTCCGCGTTGTCTCCGACCTGCAGCGCCCCCTCGGCCGCACTCGCTGGCTGCAACTGGGTTGGCTCTACATCGACACCATCGCCATCCTGCAAAAGTTCACTGATACACCCGCCGTCGATCACCTTTATCAGAGCAACGTTTTCGACCTGGCCGCCCTCGAAACCCTGTTTGCCTCCCAAGGCGAGCATATCGCCGCTCTTATTACCGAAGTGCCCACCAACCCGCTAATCCAGACGGTGGACTTGCCGTCGATCGCCGCTCTGTGCCGCCGTTACGGGGTGCTGCTGGTGATCGACCCGACAATTGCCTCTCCGCTCAACATCGACGTGCTGCCCCACGCCGACGTGGTGGTGAATTCGCTCACCAAATACACTGCCAGCGAGGGCGACGTGATGCTCGGCGCGGTGGTGGTTAACCCCAACGGCGCCCACGCCGCCGAGTTGCGCGCCCGCCTGCCGCACGCGCTGGAGCCGGTGTATTCGCGCGACATCGCCCGTTTGGCTGCGCAGATCGGCGACACTTCGGCGGTGATCGCGCAGATCAATCGCACCACCCCGGCGGTGGTCGAGTTCCTGCGTACCCATCCCAAGGTGAAAGAGCTGTACTGGTCGTTGCATCCGGATTCTCGTGACAACTACCTAGCGCTCGCCCGCAGCCCCGAGTCGATCGGCAGCATGATTTCGCTGGTGGTGGACATGCCGACGGCGGCTTTTTACGACCGGCTTCGATTGCCGAAAGGCCCCAGTTTTGGGATGAAGCATACGCTGATCTGTCCCTTTATTTATCTGGCGCACTACGACCTAGTAACCAGCGAGAGCGGCCGCGCGACGCTGGCCGCCTCCGGGTTGCACCCCGAGCTGATGCGCCTGTCGATCGGCTGCGAACCCGCCGAAGAGATCATCGCAGCACTCGCCGAGGCGTTAGCTTAGAGCTCCCCGCCGAGCATAAAGGCTAACCTATTGGGTTAGCCTTTATCGAGTGCCTGCAATGCCTCCCGAGACCCGCTGTAAACTTGCGATTAAAGCCATTCCCAACGCCCCGCGCAACGCGGTGGTGGGCTGGCTGGGCGATGCCCTGAAGGTGAAAGTCCACGCCCCGGCCCTTGAGGGCCGCGCCAATGACGAGTTGTGCGAATTCATCGCCGACACCCTCGGCCTTCCTCGGCGCGCGGTGACGGTGGCCTTGGGCGACAAATCGCGTCAAAAACTCCTCCAGATCGACGGGCTCACCCTCGCCGATGTCCGCCAGCGCCTGACGGAAAAGCCTAACCCAATGGGGTAGGCTTTGAGGTGGGTAACAGCGTTCGCGTTAACTGCCAGAAGCGGATGGCCAGGAGTACTGCGGCTACACCTAGACCGATCGCCAGACCGGTCCACACACCGACCGCACCCAGGCTCGTGTGCAGTCCCAGCCCGTAGGCGCAGGGGATAGCTAAAACCCAATAAGCAACAAAGGTGATCATCGTGGGCACGCGCACGTCGGCCAACCCGCGCAGCGCCCCGGCACCAATCACCTGGGCGGCGTCGAACAGTTGGAAAATAGCCGCCACTACCAGTAGCCGTGTTGCCAACACGATTACTCCAGGCTCGTCCACAAAGCCGCGCGCCAGCTCCGCCCCGAACAGCGCAAAGACCACCGACGAAACACACATAATGGCCCAGCCCATCGCCAGCGCCCCGCCGGCAATGGGCCGGAGTAAATCGTGGCGCCCTTCGCCCGCCGCTTTGGCCAAGCGCATACCTACCGCCATGGAAAGCCCCAGCGGAAACATGAACATAAAGCCCGCGCAACTGAGCGCGATTTGGTGTGCCGCCAGTGCTTCCGCTCCCAGCCAGCCCATGATCAGCGTGGCGGCCATAAACGCTCCCACTTCCATGAAAAACATCGCCGCAGCCGGCCCGCCAAGCCCCGCCATCACGCGTAAACGCCCTGCCCTAGGCCAGCGTAGCCATGCAGCGGGCCAAACGCCCCTAAACGCAGCCGTCCGCCGCAGCCACACGATGATGGCGGCCAACACCGCAACTCGCGCCGCCAGTGTCGCCCAGCCCGCCCCTTCCAGGCCCAGCGCCGGCGCCCCTAGGTTCCCGTAGATCAACACCCAGTTGAGCCCGACATTTAGGGCGACTCCGCCGAGCATCAACGCCATCGGGGTCCACGGGTGGCCCAGGGCTTCGGCGTATTGCCTGAACACTTGAAACAGCATCGCCGGCAACAGGGAAACGGCGATTAACCCGTAGAATGGACCCGCCTCCGCGAGGACTTCAGGCGGTTGGCCGAGGTGGGACGACACGCTCCACAGCGCCAGCATCAGGCCGACTTCGGCCAGGCCTGCCAGCACAGCCAACACCGTGCCCTGCTGAAGCCACTGGGCGACGTCGTGGGTTTTACCGGCGCCGTGTTCGCGCGAGACTAATACGGCCACGGGTAACAACAGGCCGACGCCCACCATAAAAAACAGCATGAACACGCCGCCGACGAAGGCCGACGCCGCCAGCGGGACTGCGCCCAACCGACCGATCATCACGCTATCGACTACACCGAGCAGCATCTGGCTGACCTGCCCGACCACCATCGGCAGCGCGAGCCGCAGCGTGATTCGGGCTTGGTGGAGGTAGACGGACATACGGGTCAATCTCGCGAATAAGCGGGGCTGTCAAAGCCGGGGTGGTTCGGTCCTCAGAACTCAGTGCGACAGCTGTCCCCTAACAGGCCGTGATCTTCGAGTTGTTGGATCGAAAGTAGCGCGGTGGTGCTTCAGCCCGCTTCGGCGATTGCAGCGAGAAAGACCCTCAAACCTGCGGGCTAAAGCACCGCACTACCGCAGAGCTCAATCCGCCGCGATCAGTGTTACCGCCCTCCCGCGCCTATGAGCGCAGGAGTTTCCACACCCCGCCGGGCACGTGGATGCTGACCATCGCGTAGCCAATCCAAGGCAGTTTGGCCGTGCTGCGGTAGGCCAGATATGAGCCGCGCCACACCGGGAAATACTTCTTCTTAAACTCAAACAGCGTGCGGTAGCCGTAGAGCCGGTTGAAGTTTTGGTAAATGTAACGCATCGCCCGGTCGTGGGTGTTTTCCGGCTCCGCCGTATTGGCCAGCGGGGCGTTGGCCAGACTGACTTCATCGAGGCCCTTGTCGCGGAAGGCACGTATCGATTCGACGATCACAAAATCCATGATGCCGTGCACCGGGGAATCGTAGCGCATCAGATCGAGGCAGCGTCCGCGCTCTTGCCGGTAGGGCAGCCAGGTGGCAAAGGCCGCCACGTTGCCGTTCGCGTCGAGCGCCACCGCCGCCCCGCGCAGACGGATTTCTTCAATGTTAAAACTGCTCATGTCGAAGGCCATTTCGCGGCCGTCCTTGGCCTTCAGCCAAGCGTCAGAAACATGTTTTAAACCGGCCTCGATTTTAGCGTCCACCGGCCCCACGCCCGGATACCAAAAGAAGGTGTGGCCTTCGCGACCGGCGCGATAACTGGAGGCGCGCAGTTTTTGAAACTTCGGCCCGGCCATCGGGTAGTTGGCCAGCGGGATACGGGTCTGCTCGCCGATTTTGCGGCATTTGAAGCCGAATTTGGCGTAAAGCTCGAGGTGGTCCGGGCCGACCTGGTAGAGCACCGGCTCCCAGTCCTGCTGTTCGCAGTAGGTCAAAAATTCCGCCACCACGCGCTCGCGTTCATCGGCCGGCCCAATCGGGTCGCTCAAGGTGAGCGCGTAGTTGCGCCACAGCGCGAAGGCCACCACCGAGCGGTTTGTCGTGGCGAAGAAGTAGCGTTTGTCGCTGGCCAGCGCGAATTCGTCGAAGGGGTTGTCGCCGTAGGCGTCGACGATGCGGCGCGCCCGTTGCAGCTCGATGGGCGTGGGCGGGTATTTCAAAAGCACCGGGCGCAGCACCAGGGCGAGCACCATTAAGCCGAGTGCAACGCCGGCGAAACTCACCGCGAAAAACGCCGCCTGCGCCTGCTGTGTGGTTGCGCGCAGGGTGTCGGTGGATTGCAGGAAAATGAGTTCCAGCACCGATTGCAGCGTACCCGCCACCGTGTGGTTGCCCTCGGCGCTTACCCCGAAGTGCCGCACCGCAAAATAGCCAAACGTCACCACCGCTGCCAGGGCCGGCAGGCCGATGATCCACACCCAGCGCAGCGAGCCGCTGTCGGACTGGGCGACGAACTGTTTGCGCTGCCATAGCAGCACGGCCAGCGGAGCCAAACTGCCGATGGCCATTTGCCAGTCGAAATCCTTGCCTGTGTGCAACAGGGCCGTGACCAGCAGCACGATCAGCGTCACCCACCAGGCGAATCGCTTGCGCCGCCAAAGCCCGCGCCCGAGCGCCAGCTGGGCGCACCCGGCCAGCACCAACAGGGCCTGCGACTCCATCGCGATGTGGAACGGCGTCCAATTTTCCAGTTGGTCCTCCAGCCATTGGCCTGGCGGAAACAGGGCCGTGCCCAACTGCACGACTCCGGACAGGCCGACGATCACGGCCACCAAACCGGCCCAAAAAAAAGTCGGCCGCTGCCGCAGTGGGTTAACCTCACTCATGACCGTTTGTTTTTCAGCGCGGGGTTGGCCAGCAGCCAGTCGATGGCCTTGTCGGTCAACGCCAGAAACTTGTCGTTGGCGTTGCTGAAATCGTGAAACGCACGGGGGAATTTCCACAGGCGCAGGTCGAGTTGGAGGCCCTTGAACCAGTCAATCGAGTCGAGCGGGTCGAGGCCGGCGTGGAGTTGGGCTAGACGGAGGCCGTTCATTTGCGGGGCAAAATCGCTCAGCCCGAAGGTGCCTTCGCCAGTGGGTGTGATGCCGAGTTTGTCCGAGGTGCGCAGGCCGTAACGACCGCGCGGTCCGGGGGCAACTAGCAGGAGTCCGTGCAAGGCGGCAGGACGCGCCGAGAGGACGGCTGCGGCGGGCAGCGAGTGTTCGGCGCCCATCGACCAGCCACCGTAGATCACTGGCAGGAGCTGGGCTGCTTGGGCTGTCGCGGTCGTTTGGGGTGCGTCTGCCGGCGGCCCGTTGCGCCGGGCCAATTCGGCAACCAACCTGGCGAAATCGGCGGCCAGAATTTCCTGGTTGAAATCGGTGGCGGCGTAGAGGGCGAAATCGACGCCAGCCACCGCCCAGCCGCGGCTGGCGAGGTGGCGCGCCATGCGGGTTTCCCAATAGCTCCAGCCGCCGTCGCCCGAGCCGAGCACGAACAGGCCGCGTACCGCAAGTTGGGTGGGCTGGTACCAGGCGATTTCAAAGCTGCCTCTGGTGAGGGCGATCGGCTCGGTGGCGGGCTTGGTGTGGTCCAGCTCAGTGTCCGCGTACAACAACGCGGGCTGCAGGGTGGCGAGCCAAAGTCCAACGAGGAGGAAGATGCGCAGGCAAAACATGGGAGGGCCGGGGGGCGGAGTGGGTCGCAGTGACGCAGAGGCGGGCGTGGCGGGCAAGGCCTGCGTGGCGTTGCCAGGGGTCACGAGGTGCTTTTTCTGCCGCCAGACTCAATCCCGCACCGGCAACCAGCGCTGCAAAATCCCCACCAGCGCCACCGTGTCGATGGGCTTGCTGATGTAGTCATCCATGCCGGCCTTCAGACACTTTTCACGGTCACCCATCATGGCGTTGGCCGTCATCGCGATGATCGGCACTCGCGCCCGCCCTGTTCCCGCTGCGCGAATACGCTGGGTGGCTTCATAGCCGTCCAGCTCTGGCATCTGCATGTCCATAAAAACCAGATCGTAGTTTCCTTCATTCACAGCCCGCACCGCCTCCAAGCCGTCACCCACCAGTTCAGGCACCAATCCCAACAGTCCGAGCAAGGCGCGAATAATCTCCTGGTTGATAAAATTATCCTCGGCCACCAGCACCCGCGCCGATTTCTGCCCGGGTAATAGAGCGAGTTTGGACGTCGGAACGGGCTCGGCCGCAACGGTGCCAATCTCGGCAACGGGTGCCTGCTGGAAGGCCAAGCGCAGGGTAAACCAGAACTCGGACCCCTCCCCTTCCCGGCTAGTGACCCCGATTTGACCGCCCATGAGTTCAACCAACTGCTTGCAAATGGCTAATCCCAGCCCGGTGCCGCCGAATTTCCGCGTGGTCGAGGCGTCCGCCTGGGTGAATTTCTGAAACAGCTCCCCTATTTTGTCGGCCGCGATGCCGATGCCGGTGTCGCGCACGCTGAAGCGCAGCTGTACCGAGTCCGCCAAGAGCTCCTCACGTTGGATACGCACGGCAACCTCGCCTGAGCCTGTGAACTTCAGCGCGTTGCCGGTGAGATTAAGCAGGACCTGACGCACGCGGTTGGGATCACCTTGCAACTTGAGCGGCACGTCGTCGTCGGCCTCGCAGGTGAAGGTGAGCTTCTTCTGTTCTGCGCGCAGGGACAGCCCGTCGAACAAATCGGCAAGTAGCCGGCTCAGATCGAAATCGATAGTCTCAATGGTGAGTTTACCGGCCTCAATTTTGGAGAAATCCAAAATATCGTTGATCAACTCCAACAGGTTTTCGCCGCTGGTGCTGGCGAGGTTGGCGTAGTGGCGCTGCTGAAGGTCGAGGCCTGAGGATTTGAGCAGGTTAATCATGCCTATCATGCCATTAAGCGGCGTGCGGATTTCGTGGCTCATGTTGGCCAAAAACTCGCTCTTGGCGCGGCTGGCCGCATCAGCGGCGTCCTTGGCCTGGCGCAGCGCCCCTTCGATAGCCTGGCGTTCGGTGACGAGCCGCTCGATGGCAGCGGCCAAACCGAGCAAATCCGCCCCGGCCGCCTCTCCAGCCCCGCCATCAGGATGCAGCAATCCGATGGTTTGACGCAGGCGCAAGAGCACAGCTTCGTTGCGCTGGTTTTGGGCATGAAGGCCTGCATTGGCCGTAGCCAATTCAAGCGAACTCACCGACATCGCATGGTCGGTGAGTTTCCGGTCCTGATCGAATTGCTGATAGGAGGCGGAGACCTGTTCGAGGAAACGCTCCAGCCCGGGCGGAACCCCCTCTGGTCCGCCAAAGGTGCGTCTTAACTGGCGAAGAAGCAGTGCGTGATGGGTCATGCAACCTGTTCGGATATGGAGGTCACGGTCATCGTCTGGTTATGCAGTTGGCAGGATCCGGAGTGACCCGATGGCGCCAGTTCTCCATACGAATAAAATCCGGTGAGCACCGGGCCGGGCCCAAAGGCCGCACGCACGCCCTCCAGCTCCTCTTCGGTGCGGTGGCCGAGCACAATCCGGCGACCCACACAGCTCACGCAAAAGATCAGGCTTGTGGCCTGAGCCGCGGCACTGCGCGCTGCGTCCTCGGCTCCGGAAATGAGTTCCTCCTGTGAGGCGCGCATGAGCCGGACGGTAGCGCCAACGGGCATGTTTCCAGCAAAGGTCATGGTGCCAGCCGTCTCGTCGATCGAAAGGATGGTGCGCACAATTGAGTTACCCTCGCCGGGTTCTTGGAGGCAAAGCGGAAAGCGCAGTGCTGCTGCGGGTAGTGCGGCCGCCTCGGTACCCAGATAGTTTTTGTAAACTTCGAGAGCGGCCTGGTTATCGAGTTGATGTAGGACGTTGTCCTTGGCGGCAGTGATGAGCCGGGCTGGACCAAAACTCGACCAACCGCCGGCACTGCCAAAGCCAATTTGCAGCGACGCCCCATAAAGGCCGACCGCCACGATGCACCCGGGCGCGGGCGCGGCGTCTAGGCCGACGGTGGTTTGGGCGAAATCGGTGCCGTCGCCTGCCAAGCCGCCGCTGAGGGTGACGCCGGTGGGCAGGCAGGTGTTAAAGGATTCGCTCAAAACCGTGCCATTGACCAAACCGCCGTCGGAAAAAACCAAGACATGGCGTAAATCGGGACCTGCGAGTTCGGTGGCTATTCCTCTGCACAGGTCCTTGAGCTCCACCGCTGGTGCAAGGCGGGCGACAGAGGTGCGCACGGTAGCACGGGAAAAATGGACGGCGGTGCAGACCAGATCGGCGTCCTCGATTTGTACATCGGCGAAGTTGCCGGCGGTAGAGGTGAGCACCAGGCGGGCGGAGGGAAAGCGTGCGCGCAACGCGGCGAGGGAGGACGGCTGGGCCAGAAGTTTTCGCAGGCCGAATACGAGGACCAAGCTGGCTTGGCGGGGGTCGAGTTGCCCGGAGAGATCACGCCAAACGCCAAGGGGGGAGAGCAGGGACTGGAGGATTTGCATAGGAAGAGCTGGTGTGGAGGAAATGCCGCAGATGAACGACTGTGAGGGTGGCGCGGGCCGGAGGTAAATGGGGTGAAGTAAACGGTCCTCTCTTAACGGCACAACGTCTGGGAAACTTAAATGGGTTATTGCCGCCACTGGGCGCCTTAGCGAGTACCCGTTCGCTCGATGCTATTGCGAAGGGCGGAGTTAACCGGGGGGGGGTGGGATTCTACCTTTGAATTCCCATCTGGTTTAATTTTGCGCTTTCGTTCGGTGCGGCCTTGCGTCTGCGGCATGTCATGCACGACCGACACCATTGCCGCCCTCGCCACGCCTGTGGGAACCGCCGCCCTTGCCGTGGTACGGGCCAGCGGACCGGACTGCGCCGCTCTAGCTCAGGTGATTTTTGGCCCCGCTCCCCTGCCCCCTCGGCTGGCCCGCCACGCCGATTACCGCGACCAGTCCGGTCAGTTGCTCGACGACGTTCTGGTCACGTTTTACCAGGGACCGCGCTCTTATACCGGTGAGGATTCACTAGAAATCTCCTGCCATGGTAATCCCTTCATCGCCCAAGCCATTCTCAAGGACCTGCTTGTACGTGGGTGCCGGGCGGCCGAAGCAGGCGAATTCACCCGCCGCGCCTTCCTGGGAGGGAAGATGGACCTGAGTCAGGCCGAGGCGGTTATGGATTTGATTCACGCCCGCAGCGAGCGCGCACTGGCCGCCGCCAACCAGCAGCTACGCGGCAGCCTTGGCAGGCATTTGGGCGAGTTAACCGAAGGACTGCTCTTGGTACTGGCGCGGATCGAGGCCTACATCGACTTCCCCGATGAGGACCTGCCCGCAGAAGACCGACGCGTAGTGGCGGCGGAATTGGCGGGTGTTCTACGTGGAACATCGCGGTTACTGGCCACCCAGCACTATGGCGAGCTGCTGCGTGAGGGCATCAAGACGGTCATTATTGGGGAGCCCAACGCGGGCAAGAGCAGCCTGCTCAACGCACTCGTCGGGCACGAACGCGCCTTGGTCAGCGCCGAGCCGGGTACCACCCGGGATTTTATCGAGGAGCGCATTCCAATCGGGTCGCATTGGCTGCGGCTGATCGACACCGCCGGGCTTAATCCCACCCCTGCCCCTTTGGAAAAACTCGGCATGGCCAAGACCTTGGAACGCGCCGCCGAGGCGGATTTGTTCCTTTGGGTGCTCGACGCCACCCGCCCCTGTCCTGCCCTGCCTCCAGCCGTTGCCGCCCAGCTGACTCAAGCCAACACGGTGGTGCTGCTCAATAAGGCTGATTTGCTAGCTGCCGTTTCGGGCGGCAATAATGATGTGGTCACGGGAGGCGTGTGCTCCCCTGCCCTGCCCCCACTTGAGTTTCCGGTGCTGGCGGTCTCGGCCTTGACCGGCGCCGGGCTGGAGGCGCTGACGCTGCAAGTGGGGCGGATGGCCGACGCTTTCCGGCTAGACCAAGGCGAGGAAGTCATTGCGGTTAATGCCCGTCATGCTGATGCCTTACGGCGAGCAAACGCCTGTCTTGTCACTGCAAATCAACAGGTTGCGGAGTGCGGTCCTGTCGAGTTGCTAGCCAGCGACTTACGCGGGGCGCTCGATGCGCTGGGAGAAATCGCCGGTAAAATCGACAACGAGCGCATGCTCGATCACCTGTTTAAAACCTTCTGTATCGGTAAGTGATACCACTTTGCATTCATACGCATAAAAACTTGGTTACAGTTCAAACTCACCGCACCAGCAACTAAACATCAAACACAGAGATTCTTAACCGCTAATGAACGCTAAGATACGCTATTCAGAAAAAGTGGATCCCTTGTTTTATTAGCGGCTATTAGCGTTCATTAGCGGTTAAAACCGGTTCGCTTGTATTTCTTTGAGTTCGAAATGGTATGAGTGTGGGGTAGGCCGGTGCTTCAGCCCGGCGATGTGTGAAGGCGCAATCAGCGGACGCGGGCTACGTCGGGGCCGCCGCCCTGCCCTTATCGCGGCGTGCGATTCTTTCTGCCTTCATTAGTGCCTATAAGTGTTCATTAGTGGTTACCCCCCTTCCGCATGATTTTTAACTCCACTCCCTTTGATGTAATCGTTTGCGGCGCCGGCCATGCCGGGTGCGAAGCTGCGCTGGCATCCGCCCGCATGGGGGCCTCCACCCTACTGCTCACGGGCAATATCGATACGATCGCCCAGATGAGCTGTAATCCAGCCATCGGCGGGCAGGCCAAGGGCCAAATGGTACGTGAAATCGACGCCCTAGGCGGCGAAATGGGCATCAATACCGACCTCACTGCGATCCAATTCCGCCTGCTCAATGAGTCCAAGGGCCCGGCGGTGCAGTCGCCCCGCGCCCAGTGTGATAAAAAAGCCTACCAATTCCGCCTGAAGCACACCCTGGAATTGCAGCCCAACCTTCAGGTTTTCCAGGCCACCGTGACCGGGCTGATCTATAGCGGCCAGATGGTCACGGGCGTGCGGACCAATCTGGACATCGAATTTTCAGGGAAAACGGTAGTTGTGACCACAGGCACGTTCCTACGCGGGCTCATGCACATCGGCCAAAACAAGAACGAAGGCGGCCGATTGGGGGATTTTTCCGCAAAAACCCTCTCGGCGAGCTTTTTGGAGGCCGGTATTGAGCTACGACGCCTCAAAACCGGCACCCCGCCACGCCTTCTCGGCCGCAGCTTGGATTTTACCAAAATGGAAGAACAGCGCGGTTCGGAAGTGCCGACCCGCTTCGCCTTCTACGACAGCCGTGATCCGGCTGATCTGTTCCACGTGGAACAGACGGGCGAAAAACGTCTGGGTTGGGCTCACGACACCAATCAGGTTTCCTGCTGGCTAACCCACACCACTGCTGAAACCGCCCAGTTAGTGCGCGACAACCTGCATCTTTCCGCCATGTATTCGGGAGAGATTGAGGGAGTCGGTCCGCGGTATTGCCCGAGCATCGAGGACAAGTTTGTGCGTTTCGCCGACAAACCCCGGCACCTGCTGTATTTGGAGCCGGAAGGGCGTTCGACCAACGAGTATTACATCAACGGGTTGTCCACCTCGTTACCCTTCGATATCCAGATGCAGATGGTTCGCAGCATTCCAGGGCTGGAAAACGCCCAAATTCTGCGTCCGGCCTACGCTGTGGAGTATGATTTCGCCCCGCCAACCCAGTTGTTCGCTTCCTTGGAGTCTAAAAAGGTCGAAAACCTATTTTTCGCAGGCCAGATCAATGGTACGTCGGGCTACGAGGAGGCCGCCTCTCAAGGGCTGGTGGCGGGGGTGAACGCGGTGAATAAGGTACGCCAATTGCCGCCATTGGTCATCGGCCGCCACGAGGGCTACATCGGGGTTTTAATTGATGACCTGGTGACCAAAGGCACCAATGAGCCGTACCGCATGTTTACGAGTCGAGCCGAGTATCGCCTGTTGTTTAACCACGGCAGCGCCGAGTTACGGCTTCAGCACCATGCACGGGAGCACGGGCTGGTATCGACGTCGCGACTGGAGCGCATGCAGGCAGGCAAACTCAAGACGGAGCACTGGATCGCGTTTTTGGAGGCCACGAAGGCGCCGACAGGGCAGGGGAGTTTCGGGGATTCGATTCGTCGCGCCGTGACCGGGCCGTTGGAAAGCATGCCCTCGTTACCGGCGGAATTTTTGGCTGAGCCGGAGGGATTGCGGCAGGAGGTGCTTTATCGGGTGAGTCACCAGGGGTATTTAGCGCGTGAACAACGCCAAATCGCCAAGCTCAGTGAGATCGAAAAAATCAAAATCCCGCCGCACATCGACTACGCCCAGGTACGCGGACTGCGTAAGGAAAGCGCGCTTAAGCTCGCCGAAATCCGCCCCTACACGCTCGGTCAGGCGAGTCGGATCAGCGGGGTAAATCCCGCGGATATCAGCACGCTCATGGTGTTGATTGAAGCGGGCAGGGGAAGGCGGTGAGCGGGTCAGCGGGAGAGGCGAAAGGACCGTGGCCCAAAGCATAAGAACCCAAGCGCGCATTCAGCCTTACATGCAGCGAGTTGGGCTCACACTCAGTACTGCACGCTTTTGCCGAAATAACTTAGCATCCAGTACTCTTTCCACACCCGATAACGCCCTTCATGGCTGATCTTGCCGAATTCCTCGCGCTCAGCCTGCGGAAATAGAAAGCCGAGCTCGGTGTTGATTTTCTCCAACTCGCGCTGCTGACCGTTCAAATCGGTGAGGGGATCACTCGTCCAGGGCACGATTTGTTCGTTACCGCGGGCCAAGCGATCACGGTGGGTTTTCACCAGCCCAGCCAGCGAACGCCGCCACGGATGACGCGAAAGCAGCCAGTTATCGGGATAAAAACCACCAAAGGGGATGTGCAAGTTGTCGGTCACATACCGGCAACCACTGACCGTGTTTGTTGATAAGCTGAAACAGGCCGCCATCACCTCATTACCTTGCGGTAAAAAGGTAATTTGTAAGCGAACTCCAGCATCGCTGTCCTGATAAACACAAACGCGTAAAAAATGGCTCGAGCTGACTTCGGCCTTGAGCGCTTGAACTTGCTTAAACCCATTCGCACGCAACCACTCACGTAATTTTATAAAGCGCTCAACCGTAGGCCATTCCTCACCATTTTGATTGGCCGAAAAGCGCGGGAAAAGTGGCATGGGGCTAACACTCAACGCGTGAATTGCCAACCAGTTGTAAACGGTCTCCAGCAAAAACCAGACGAGAAAAAAAGCCGCCACGAGCACAGGATAAGGACGGTCAGTCCAGCCCATATCCTCAACAATCGCCGCACCGCCAAAGGCGAAAATGAACCAGCGTAACCAACGGTTGATAATCGACAAGGCGGGCAGTCCTTTGCGCTGGTTAAGTTGTAACAACACCAAAGAGAGAATGATAGCAGTCAGCAGTGCGTAATCAGAAATCATGAAGAATAGGCTCTGGAATAGGAAAGAGCGGTTAAATTGGGAGGCCCGAAGCGGGTAATTTGAAGTCTGCGCTACTTTCAGAATTGTGGCGGTGCTTAAGAACAAGAAAGCCCGACGGGTCTCGTCGGGCCTCCAGAAACACTCGCTGTCGTTGCACTTTTTTACAACCGCACTGGCATGATCACACAGATAAAGTTTTCCAGAGTTTTGAATACCCCGGGGCTCACTTCATCTTTTAACTCAAAGAAGACTTCGTCCTTCGTAAGCGCCTTTAGCGGATCGATCACAAACGCCGGGTTAAAAGCAACTTGTAGATCGGGACCGCTATAGGCAATCGCCATGGACTCGTGCGCCTCGCCGAAGTCAGGGCTTTGCGCGGTGATTTCCAGCAGGTTGCTGCTGAGTTTGATCTTCACTGAGTTGGACTTTTCAGAAGTCACCAAAGCGGCGCGGTGCACGCACTCGAGGAACAATTCACGCTCCAACTTGATGCGCTGATGAGTCTCCTTGGGGATGACTTGCTGATAATTCGGGTAATTGCCCTCAACGACCTTGGAATAAAGGTAGATCGAGTCGACCAGCCCGCTGGAGTCCTTGTCCGTGTTGATCTGGAAGGATGCGCGGCGGTCATTAAACGCGATTTTAAGCTTCTCCCCCTTGTCCAGCATGCGGGTGAGCTCGGAAACCGTCTTAGCGGGCAGGATGATGCTTCCAGCGTTCTCTGGCAGAACTTCCAGATCCTTCGAAATGAGCGCAAGGCGACGGCCATCGGTGGCCACCAGGTTCAATTTGCCATCACGGAAGTTAAAATAGACGCCGTTGAGTATGTAGCGGGTTTCGTCGCTGGACTGCGCGTAGGAAACACTCTTGAGCATCGAAGTAAGCTCGGCCTGCTCAAGGGTGAAGTTCTTCTCGTCACCGAACTCGGGTAGGGGAGGGAACTCTTCTTTGCCGATACCGACGATTTTGAAGGTGGAACCGCCCGAGCTGAGCTTAACTTGGTGATTGGGCGTGGAATCGAAAGTGACGTCGATGTTGGGCAGTTCGCGCACGATGGTGGCGAGGCGTTTGACCGGCAGGGTCACCGAGCCGCCCTCTTTGACCTCAGCTTTGATCTTACAGCGAATGCCGAGATCGAGATTGGTGGTGGTCAGGCAAATGTAGTCCTTCTCGGCCTCGATCAACACGTTGCTCAAGATGGGCATGGTTGCCTTGGAGCCGACGACATTGAGGACCTGGGCTAGGCCATTGCTGAAGTGATCGCGGTTGATCTTGAATTTCATGGAAAGAGAGGGGCGTGGAAACGCGATAAAGGGGAAATTAACAAAGGATAAAATATACCTAGTTCAATGATATATGTTATCAGTCTTATTATGATCTGCGAATAACTGGTATAACCGGGGCCCTTTGGGTGGTAAAAGCGGGTCTGCGGCAACGTGAAAAACCTTCTGCAACGCGACTAATAAGCGAGGGGTTATCCACAGGGGCCAAGTTATTGGTCGGTTATTGGTCGGTTGGTCGCAAAGCTACTCACACCAAGGGCGCGTGCTTCATCAAGCCGTGGCGGCGCCAGTGCCGGATGAGTCCGAAAAAGATGTAACCGAGGCAGACAAAGAACATGCCGTATTCCTTAAAGCGTACCACTGCAGCGCCAACGCTTATGTACATGATCAGGGTGGTTAACTTGGTCTTGGTGCGCAGGTCGATCTGTTTACCACTAGGATAGCGCACGGTGCTGACCATCAGGAAGGCGACTAAAAGCAGTAGTAAGGGTAACCCTAAAGCCATAAACTGTAATGATTTATCATGCTCAATAAGGTTGAGTAGGAAGAGCATAAGGGCGCCGATGGTGCCGGCGGCTGCGGGCACGGGCAGGCCGACAAAGTCCTTGCTGCTCGGTTTCACGCCTGGACGTTGCAACAACGGGTGGGTGATAACGTTAAAACGCGCCAAACGCACTGCAGCACAGAGTAGATAGATAAAACCGATCAGGCCACCTGCACTGAGCAAGGTTTGGTCGCCACCAGCGGGTCGAATGATCAAGAAAAACACCATCAATGCTGGAGCCAAGCCGAAGGAAACGATGTCGGCCAGGGAATCAAATTCCGCGCCGAACAGGGATTCGCGACCACCCATACGGGCTAAACGGCCGTCGAGGGCGTCAAATGCCATGGCGCCGAAGATATACCACACGGCTTCACGGTAGTGGGCGATGGCCTCGGGGGGGATTTCCGTTACCACATCGGCGACTTTGCGCGTAATAAAATTCGCCTCGATGCACCTCAAGCAGGCGGCAAACCCGCAGAACAGGTTGCCGGCGGTCATCAAGTTGGGCAGGAAATAAATGCGGCTGGCTTGTTCGAGCGTAGGGGTAGGGTCGGCGTCGGGATCGTTTAAGTGCGGGAGGGGATCGGCCATGGGAAGTGGAGGGCTTACTTTTTGGTGAGCGACTCCAGGTATTTCCAAAACTTGGAATCCTGTTCGACCAATTGATGCTCGGTAACCGGCAACTTGTTGCGCATGAGAAAATCTTCTAACGAGTTCCGGTGTAATATATAAAGTACGTGAATGGTCTCGGCTCCTTTTAGGTCAAAATAGAACCGGTGGTCACCGCTGCGTAATCGGTAGAGGGAATGACCGGCTCGAGTAAAGCGGCCCAAGGGTTCACGCGGATGCTCAAGATCAGCCGATTTGAGGGAGCTGATGGGTTCGATGGCTTCGAGCTGCTGGAGCTTATCGAGCTTGTTCAGCTCCAGCATGCTCTGCTCGGAAAAGGTGACCTGATACATGATGGAAGTGCCTAGGGTCATAGGCAGGGAGGCGGATGCGGCAACGCAATTTGTTGGGCGGTGTTACGGCGGGGTGAGGGTGGGGTGGTAATGGGGCGGTACGACCTCCGTGTCATCCGTGAATGCGAATACGATGAAGAGAACGTTTACGACGGGAGAGGGCGGAGCTGCAAAGCGCTGCCGTGTTTTGATCTTGAACCGCTTAAACCAAGGAAAATGGGGGCGGCGCGTACTTTTTTCTAAATTTTTAGCCGAATGAGCCGAATACAAGGGGACGCGCTTACCGCTCAGGCCCTTGATGTAACTCTTTTTACCTCCCCTCTGCCCCCCTAGATCGCCCCATGTCCGCCCCAACCCAATTACTCACCTTTAAAACCCAAGGCCGGTGGTACGCGTGCGACCTGCTGTGGGTGCGCGAAATCCTCCGCCAGCCGGCGATTACCCCGGTTGACCGCGCCCCGCTCACCGTACGCGGGCTTATTCACCTGCGCGGCCAAATCCTCACCGCGCTCGACCTCGACCAGCGTTTGGGCCTGCAAGCTCAGGCCAGCCAACCGTCGGGCCGCTGCGTGGTGTTTAAATCCACCGTTGAACTGGCGCGTCTGGCCCAACCGCCCGCCGAGGCCGACATGGCCGGCACCGACTTGCTCGGTATTATCGTCGATGAGGTGGGCGACATCCTTACGCGCCCCGACACCGTGCTGCCCCCGCCTCCCGAACTCATGTCGGGAATGGATCACACCTGCGTAGTCGGCGTGATCCCGCGCCCCCTCGGCCTGATCACCCTACTCAACATCGGCGCCCTGCTTTCACTGCCCGCCACCGCGAACTCCTAAATTTTACCCCCATGCAAGCCACCCTCACCGATACCACCCTGCGCGTCACTTTCGACGGCGATTTGCTATCCACCAACATCGATGCCCTGCGCACCGAGATCCTCGCGGCCATGGCCCAGTACCCGTCCGCCCAGACGATCGTCGCCGACCTCACCCATGCGCGCCTGGTCGACTCCAAGGGCGTCAACTTGCTCATCGCCCTCTACCGCGAAACCCAGAACCGCAAACTCGGCTTCCGCGCCGAAAATCCCACGCCCGACGTGCGCCGCCTGCTCGGTCTGCTCAAACTCAACGAACGCTTCGGCCTCACCGCCTAAGTTAGCCCGCTTGCCCCCTTCCCAAATATTACCGTGAGCAACGAAGAAAACGAGATGCTGGGGCTGTTCGTCCAAGAGGCGAACGAGCACCTGGAAACCCTCGAAAACGACCTGGTCGCCCTCGAAGCGTCGCCGCAAAACGCCGAACTTCTCAACCGCCTGTTCCGCGCCATCCACAGTGTCAAAGGCACCGCCGGTTTTTTCGGGCTCACCCCGATCACCGACTTGGCCCACGTGATGGAGAGCGTCATGGCCCTCCTGCGCGACGGCCGCATGGTCGCCAACCGCGATTTGATTAACTTGTTTCTCACCGGCACCGATAAACTCAAAGCCATGGTCGCCACACCCGACCAGGCCGCGAGCACCGACACCTCGGCCGAACGCACCGCGCTGCACGCCCTCCTGCACCGCGAACCACCCATGACAGACGCCACGCCCGAAAAACCGATTCTGCCCCTCTATATGAGTGGCTTCCGCATCGACCCCGAGTTGGTGCGCAACGGCCTTACCCACGGCCAAAACGTCTATGTCGTCCAACTCAACTTGAACGCCGACATCGAGGCCAAGGGCCAGACGCTGCTCGACTACTTCCGCGACATTGAAGCCCTCGGAACACTCATCGACACCGCGACCGAAATGGGCGGCCTGGACGGTGGTCTCGACGGCGGCGGAGGGCTCGGCGAAGAGATCGCCGCCGACGTGATCTGCTCGCTCCTGTTTTCCACCGCGATGGAGCCCGACCTCCTGCTGTGCGCCTTTAATCTTCCCGAAAACCAACTCACCGCTGTCCCCAGCGACCTCTTAAAAGAGTGGTTAAAAACCCAGCCCACCCTCGCCCCGTCCAAGTCCGCCCCCGTGCCCGTTGCCAAAGCCGCGCCGACACCCTCTGCCCTTCCGGCTGCCGTACATCCGTCGGCCCCCGTCGCTACGACTCCGGCGCACGCCCCCGCGCCGACGTCCACCAGCATCACGCCCACGCCACTTTCGCCTGCCGTGCCTGCCGCTCCCGCACACGGCGCCAAGGCCAAGACCGAGGACACGGTGCGCATTTCCGTTTCGCTACTCGACGGCCTCATGAACCTCGCCGGCGAGATGGTGCTCGGCCGCAACCAACTCCTTCGCATCGCCGCCCCGTCGCGCGAAAACGCCTCGGCCACCAGCGCCTCCTCGATCGATGGCCTGACCAGCATTGTTCAAGGTATCAGCGGCGTCACGACGGACCTCCAGCGCACCATTATGCGCGCCCGCCTCCAACCCGTCGGCGGCCTGTTTGGGAAATTTAACCGCATCATCCGCGACCTCGGCCAGAAACTGGGCAAAGAAATCCAGCTCGAAACCGTCGGCGATGACGTCGAACTCGACCGCGCTCTGATCGAGGGACTTTCCGACCCGCTCACCCACCTCATTCGCAATTCCGCCGACCACGGCATCGAGTTACCCGCCGCCCGCGTCGCAGCCGGTAAAACCGCCGCCGGCCACGTGCGCATTTCCGCCGCGCATTTGGCGGGCCGCGTGCAGATCGAAGTCCGTGACGACGGCAACGGTCTCAACCCCGAAAAACTCAAAGCCAAGGCGATCGAAAAAGGCGTCATCACAACCGAACAGGCCTCAAAAATGACCGAGTCCGAGGCGTGGCAACTGATCTTTGCTCCCGGCTTTTCGACGGCCGCCGTGGTGAGCGACGTGTCCGGTCGCGGCGTCGGCATGGACGTCGTCAAAACCAACATCGAAAAACTCGGTGGCCGCGTGGAAATCCACTCGGTGCTCGGCCAGGGCACCGCGATCATCATTCGTCTACCTTTAACGCTCGCGATTATCCCTGCCTTGATCGTCGGCTGCGACACCCGCCACTTTGCCGTGCCCCAGCTCAACTTGGTGGAAATCGTGCGCCCCGGCCCCGACCGCCCGTTGGAGGCCTTTGGCGCTTCGCACATCATCCGCCTGCGCGAGGAACTGCTGCCCGTACTTAACCTCTCCGCTCTGCTCGGTTTACCCGACCGCTACACGGGCGACAAACCCGGCTACGTACTCGTTTTGAAACTCGATAACCGCCGCTTTGGCCTGCAAGTGGAGACCATCGCCGACACCGAGGAAATCGTCGTCAAACCCCTCGGCCGCCACCTGCAAGGAACCTCGCTTTACTCCGGTGCGACGCTCCTTGGCCAAGGCGAAATCGCCCTCATCCTGGACTTGGCCGGCATCGCCACCGGCCGCCTGCCCACAGACACTGCAGTACGCCAAATCACCCAGGCGAGCGCCGCAGTGGAATCAGAGCGCATCCTGGTGTTCAAAGACGGCACGCCGGAGATTTTTGCGCTCCACATCGCCAACATCGGGCGTATCGAAAAAATCGCCACCAGCCGCATCGAGCGCCTGGGCGGCCACGATTACCTGCGCCAGAAAGACGGCCCCACGCTGCGTCTCTTGCGTATCCAAGATCACCTGCCGGTCACCCCGGGCGCTCCGCTCCCGGCCGAGGTGCACATCATCGTACCGCGTCTGGTGCACCATCCCGTCGCCTTGATCACCGAACACATCATGGACGCAGCCGATCTGGTCACGGGCACACTCGACACCGTTTCGCTAAAAGCGCCCGGAGTTTTGGGCACGGCCACGATCAACGACCGCCTTACGATCCTCCTCGATCTTTACGGCATCATGCGCGCCGCCGGCATCGACCACGGAGCCAAGCCCCAGGACGGACTTGCTGGTTTACGCGTGCTCGTCGCCGAGGACACCGCGTTTTTCCGCGAGGCGATCAAACGCGGTCTGCATGACGTGTTCAAAACCCTCGATTTTGTTAACGACGGCGAGGAAGCCTGGCAGCGCCTGCAAAAGGGCACCTACGACATCCTCATCACTGACCTGGAAATGCCCCACTTGAACGGCTTCGAACTTACCACCCGCATCCGCGCCGACGCCCGCCTCAAGAACCTCCCCGTAATCTCGGTATCGGCGCGCGATACGGACGATTTCCATGAACGCGCCCGGATCGCCGGCATCAACCGTTACGAAACCAAACTCGACCGCGAGCGCCTCTGCTTGGCGATCACCGACGTCCTCCATCCGCACTGAGC
>CANIXX010000027.1 GCA_947471115.1 Opitutaceae bacterium
CGAGGTCGTTGATCGCGGTGGAAACCTTGTCGAGCCACGGGTAGCGGTCCATGAAGCCTTTGACGTCGTAGCAGGCCTTGTTGAGGCGGTCGTCGGGGTTGGGCATCAGAAGGCTTTTGCCGTCGGGACCGAGCTTCACGACGTAGACCTCGCACTCGATGCCGAGGTTCATGCCGAAACCTAAGCTGGCGGCATCAGCCAGGACCTTTTTGAGGGCAACACGGGTGTTAATCTCATACGGCTGGCCCTTGAACGTATTGTCGGCGGGGAACCAGGCGACCTCCTTGTTCCAGGGGAGAACACAGCCGCGGTCGAGGTCGGGCAGGGACGCGATTTCGTCGTCGTTGGGCGACTGGCCGAGGCCGTCGAGGGCGTAGCCGGTGTAGAGTTCGGAGCCGTGGGCGAAGTGCAAAAAGTGGTCGATGGGCACGAACTTGCCTTTGGGCACGCCGTGGATGTCCACGTAGGCACCGACGACGTATTTGACGCCTTTGGCTTTGAGGTCGGCTTGGATGGAGAGGATTTCAGAATCGGATTTCATGAAGATGAGGAGGGAGTTGAGATTCGGAGAGACGGAGTTGCGGAGTGGTTACACAGAGGGCACGAGAGGTGGCACGGAGGTCGCGGAGAGATGAATTTGGGCGCTGATATTGGGGCACGGCGGCGGCCTTGGGGCGGTGAGCGCCGGAGAAAACGAGACGGGATGCTAACAGGCGGTGGGGTTGGGGCCGTTGGTGAAATACGGGGTCGTCAACGGGGCGTTTTCGCGCAGGGCGCGGCGGATCGTTTTGCTCAGGTCGGTGACGATCCAGCCAAACAGGCGCTCGCCTTCGGCAACCGTGGCGCGGCTGGGAGTGCCGGTGACGCCGTTGAGGCTGGTGCGGTTAACCGGGTGGGCAAAAACGAGGCCGGTGGTGCGGTCAGGATCGTCGGCCGTTGCACACAACTCAGGGCGGGCGAGAGCGGGTGCGCGGGCGAGCATGAGCGCAGTCTCGGCTTGGTTGGCGTGCCAGTCGGCGGCATCGGCGAAAAACGCTTCCCGCACCCGGGGGCTGACCTCGGCGGTGTTCAGCACCGCAACCATAAAGCCGTCGTGGCGGGCGCGCAGGACTTCGAGGGCGCAGCGCAGGGGCGCGGCGTTGGTGACATGGCTGTTCACCAAAAATAGGCGGCGAACCCCGGCGTGCCAGAGCCAGTCGCCCAAGTCGGTGACGAGGGCGATCAGGGTTTGCGGCGAAAGCGCGAGGGTGCCGGGCCAGCGGTGGGAATGGCCAAGGGAACAGCCGTAGGCGAGCGGAGGCAGCACCGGCACTCCAGTGGCGGCAGAAACCGCGTTGCAGACGTCGCTGGCGAGAGCCGTGTCCATGCCGGTGCCCAGGTGAGGGCCATGTTGTTCGGTGGCGCCACAGGGCAATAAAACGGCGTCCATGCCGTCCGCGATGAGCGCGCCGATCTCAGGCCACGTGAGGTGGTCCCAGCGGACGGGCTTTTTGGCGGTGGCGGGCATGGGGAAGGAAAAGAAACGGAAGCGTCTCGCGAAGCGGGCGAAGGGAGCGGAATGCCGTGGTGCGTTATTCGACGTCGTCGCCGATCTGGGTGAGGCGGGTGATCGGCAGGTGTTCGGAGGGCGCGTGGAGTTTGGGGTGGATTAACTCGTCGAGGCGGCGGCGGGTGGCTTGGAATTCGGGCGTCTGGAGCTGGTCCAGGCTACGGGGGCGCGGCACGGGCACCTCGATCACCTCATGGATTTCGCCTGGGTTGGCCTTGAGCACGATGATGCGGTCGGCGAGCAGGATGGCTTCATCGAGGTCGTGCGTGATGAAGAGGATAGTCACGTCGACGTTGCGCCAGATTTCCAGCAGGTGGGACTGCATCTGGGCGCGGGTTTGGGCATCGAGGGCGCCGAACGGCTCGTCCATGAGCAGAACGCGAGGGTTGGGCGCGAGGGCGCGGGCGATGGCCACGCGCTGCTTCATGCCGCCGGAGAGCTGGTGCGGGTAGTTGTCGGCGAAGTTGCGCAGGCCGACCAGGTCAACCCACTGGCGGGCGTCGGCCTCGGCTTCGCTGGAGGGGCGGCCGGCCATTTGCAGGCCGAACATCACGTTCTGTTTTACGGTGCGCCAGGGAAACAACGTGTAGCCCTGGAAAACCATGCCACGCTCGGGCGACGGGCCGCTGGTTTCTTTGCCATCGACGAGCATGCGCCCGGAGGTGGGTTCATCGAGGCCGGCGATGATGCGAATGAGGGTGGATTTACCGCAACCGGAAGGGCCGATCACGCAGACCAACTCGCGGCGGTGGATTTTTAAAGAAATGTCGCGCAACGCGGTGACGGGCCCCTGCGCACCAGGAAATTGGCGCCCAAGGTGGTCAATTTCCATAACGACAGGGCGCTGCTTGAGTTTTGCAAAACGCTCGGCGACTGCGGGGGACTGGCGCAGGTATTCAGGAAGCGGATCAGGCGTGCTCATGCGGAGGGGGCGATTTCTTCAACAGGGGCGCGGGGCAGGAACCGGGCAACCGTGGAGGTGATTAACCGGCGCACGCGGCTTGGCCGGGGGTTTTTCCAGACGAACAGGCGCTCGCCAATGAAGGCAAGAATCTGGTCGGTCGCCAGGCCGATGAAACCGATGATGAGGATGGCGGCGTAGACGTTGTCGAAGCTGCGGTACTTGGCCTGCTGATTGATAAAAAAGGTGATGCCACTGCTCACGCCGACCACCTCGGCGACGATCAGGTAAGTCCAGGCCCAGCCGAGGAGGATGCGCAGGTCGTTGTAGAGATCGGGCAGGCTCGCGGGTAAAATCACGCGCAGGACGAGCTGGCGGCGTTTGGCGCCGAGGGTTTGAGCAGCTTCGATAAGGCCGCCGTCGACTTTGCGCACGGTGTTGGCGACGACCAGAACCTGCTGGAAAAAGGTGCCGATAACGATGATGGCGACCTTGGGTTCCAGGTGGATGCCGAGCACCGCAACCATGAGCGCACCGAAGGCGGGCGCCGGCATGTAGCGGACAAAATCGATGAACGGTTCACTCAGGCGGGAGGCTGAGACAAACGCGCCGCAGAGAATGCCGAGCGGCACGCCGATGGCCGACGAAATCAGGAAGCCCCAGAAGATGGTCTTGAGGCTCATCGCGAGGCTCTCGTGGAGCCAAAGGTCGCCTTTGAGAACGGGTGCGGTGGTGAACGCAGTGTAGAGGGCGCGCCCTACTGCATGAGGAGGCGGCAGGTAGATGGGATTGGCGCGTTCTCCGGTGGGAGGACGCACTCCGGCGGCCTGGGCGGTGGCGACTTCCTTGGCGAAATCCGCGCGCGGAATCTGCAGGCCCGGTCGCATCCAGGAGACTTCGCCCGGCTCGATAACCTTGATGTTCGGATGCCAGATGAAAGGCACGTAGCTGACGATGCTCCAGAGGAGAAGCGGGAGGAGAAAAGCCACGCCCCCGAGCAAACGCCGGCGCGTCGGCGAGAGCTCCTGTCGGACGGCAAACCAGCGGGGGCGTGACATGGTGGTGGGGGGGATCGAGGAAGTGGCCGAGGTAGTGCGGTGCTTCAGCCCGCATCGGTGAATTGTGGAACTATTCCCTTCAAACCTGCGGGCTAAAGCACCGCACTACCTCGGAACTTATTTCGACAAGCGGTCGCCGCTTACTTCTTGAGCGCGTCGAGAGTGATCGAGGCGTCGATGTAGGCGGCGGCGTTTTGCGACTCTTTGTAGACGCCATTCTTCACGTTGAACTCGTCGGCGATCTTGGAGGAGCCGAGTACGGAGTCGAAGCCGGCGGTTTTGGCAGAGAGGACCTTGGCACCCTCGGCGAGCGAGAGGAACTTGGTGCCGGGCATGAACGAAGCGTATTCCTTGGCGTCCACACCGGCGCGGGCAGCCATGATCTTGATGCCGTCTTCGGCGGTCTTGGGATCTGCTAGGTAGGCGACAATCTTGTCCCAGACCTTGGCGACCTTGACCCACTCGGCGCGGTTCTGGGCGAGGCTTTGCGGGCTCACCACGATGGCGTCGTAAATCAGGCCAGGCTCGTCGGCGCTGGTGTACACGGCCTTGGCACCGGGGACGGCCTTGAGGGCGGCGCCGGAGTTGGGCTGCCAGGCGCCGATCGCGTCCACTTGGCCCGAGGCGAGCACCTGCGGAGTCTGGTTGGTGGGCGTGGGCACGAGCTCGACGTCTGCCTCGGTCAGGCCGACTTTTTTCAGGCCGTTCAAGAGGAGGAGGTGTTCAACAAAGCCGACCTCAATGCCGACTTTTTTACCTTTAAAATCCTTGAGCGAGGCGATGCCAGGCTTGGCGACGATCATGTCGTTGCCGTTGGAGTAATCGGTGATGATCACGGCGACATTCTTGGCACCGCCAGCGCCGGTCACAAGGGCGTCGCCGTTGGTGACGGTGACTGCGTCCACCTTGGCAGCGGTGAAGGCTTCCATGGACGGGCCGTATTCAAACCAGAGGAGTTCAACCTCGACGCCGGCGTCTTTGAACCAGCCCTTTTGTTCAGCGATGGCGAGGGCGGTCCAACCCGGCCAGTCGGAGTAGGCGATTTTGAGGGGGGCGGCGGAAAGAACGGAAGCGGTGCAGACCGCGGCGGTGAGGAGCAGGTGGCGGAGGCGCATGGTGGTCATGAGTGTTACGGTTTAGGTAAAAAGTGTTACCGACCTCCTTTTAGCAGAAGGCATGCCGACCCGCCGACTGCGCTAAAATGACCACACATTACCTGCTCCGGCTAAGTTGGAGCCACCTAGACAACCGCCAAAAAAAAGGCGTAAAACAACCTGGTTGTTCACTTTACGCATAGGCGAAGCAGGATGAAACTCCTGATCCTGTTTGCGCCCCGCTCAGGGCGCGAGGTAAACGCCTTTAAGCGGGTGCAGGTCGAGCACGTTGGGCACCCAGCCTTGGACGCTAGGGCGAATCAGGTAGTTGCGCCTTCCGTACACCAGCGGCGCGATCGGCATCTCGTCCATCAACAGGCGCTCGGCTTGGCGATAGAGCGGGTAACGCCGGGCGTCGTCGCCCGCTTGAAGCGCGTCGGCGATCAGCCGGTCGTAGACGGGGCTGGACCAGCCGGTGTGGTTGTTACCGTTGCTGCGCTGAAACAGCTCCAGAAACGTGCTCGGATCGAGATAGTCGCCGACCCAGCCGTAGGGAGTGAGATCATAATTTTTTGTGCGAACGCTGTCGTTGAGCACACGGTTTTCCTGCAGGACGATCGCGATGTCCACGCCGAGGTGGGTGCGCCACATCTGCTGAATCGCCTCGGGTAACTGGCTGGTGCTGCCCTTGGCCGTGAGCAGTTCGAGACGCGGGAAACCGGTGCCGCCTTTGAAACCAGCTTCCGCCAACAGGCGCTGGGCTTCGGCAATGTCTTCCTTAAAGCCGGGAACCGCCTCGTAGCCGGCGATGCCGGGCGGAGTGAGGCTGTAGGCGGGGGTGCGACCGCCGCGCAGGACTTTTTCGCAGAGCGCGGTGCGGTCGATCACCAGCGCGAGGGCGCGGCGCACACGAACGTCTTGGAGCGGAGGACGGGTGGTGTTGAACGCAATGAAATGGGTGGCAAAGGTGGCGTCTTGGCGCAGGAGCGCAGGCTGGTCGCGTTTGTAGGTTTCGATCTTGTCGGGCGGGATCGTGCCGGTGACGTGTAGCTGGCCGGCGCGGAAGGACGCCTCCTCGGTCACGCGGTCCTCGATCGGGTAATAGTTAACCGCGTTTAGGCGCACGGTAGCGCGGTCCCAGTAGGTGGCGCTTTTGACCAGGCGCACGACCTGATTGGGCTCCCAGGCGGCGAGGGTGAAGGGGCCGTTGCCCACGTAATTTTCGGGGCGGGTCCAGCGGGTGCCGCGGGTGTCGATGCGGCCGAACTTTTCGATGGTGGCACGGTGCACCGGATACCACGCCTGGTGCATGAGCAGCGCGGGCAGGTAGGCGAGCGGGGTGTGCAACGTGAGGGCGAGTGTGCGGTCGTCGACCACACGCACTCCGACTTGGGCGAAATCGGTGAGTTTACCGGCGTTGAACTCGGCGGCGCCGCGCAGGCAGTGGAGCAACGAGGCGTATTCGGAGCCGAGACCGGGCGAGAGGATGCGCTGGTAAGCGTAGGCGAAATCGTGGGCGGTGACCGGCTCGGCGTTCGACCAGCGGGCGTCGCCACGCAGGTGAAAGGTCCAAGTGAGTTGGTCGGCGGAAGTTTCCCAGTGAGTCGCCACCGCCGGGACGGGATGGGCGTCGGTCGGATCCATGGCGGTTAACCCTTCCATTAGGCCGAGGACGATCTGGGCGTCGGTGATTTGAGTGATGAGCTGCGGATCGAGGTCGGAAGGTTCGGCGAGGTTCCCGATGTGGAGGGTCTGGGTGCGGTCGCCGGTGGTGACGCGGTTGTCGGCGCGTTTGCAGGAAGGGGCGAGGAGGAGGGTGAGCGCGACGGCGAGAGTGAACAGGCGACGTGTCATGTTAAAATGGGAGGGAATGAAGCGGAGGCAACGGAAGGGCGGCGCAGGAGGCAAGCGGGCGAAAAAAAAGCCACGCGGGTGAGGCGTGGCTTTTTGCAAGGAGGGGCGGGCGGGCCGCTTATTTTTTCGGGGCGGCGGCGAGCTGGTCGTCTAGGCGCTTTTGGATGACGGCCATTTTAGCAATGAGCTCGCCTTGCACTTTTTTGCGCTCGGTGCTGCTGAGGATGCTGAACTGGCTGGCGTCACGAATGATGTTGGCGGGCAGAGCGAAGATGCGCGCGACCACGCCCTGGTCCTGGAGCGAACTCAGGTAAAGCGCGGTGAGTTCGTGGGTGAGAGCGAGCGACTCGCGGGCGATCGCCTGGGTCTCGGCGACGTTGTTGTTAAGCACCTGATTTTTCGCCATTTCGGCGGTGAGCACGATGCCGACCTGGTCGGAGATTTTCTGGCTGTAGCCGGAGAGCGATTCGCGGGTGAGGTTCTGGTCCTTGGCGATGTCGGCGAGGATGGGCTGGATACGGTCGGAGAGGCGGGATGAGACCTTGTCGACCTGCTCGTTTTGCGCGCGTTCGGCCTCTTCGGGAGTCTTGGGTAGGGCGTTGAAAGGCTGGATTTTTTGGGCGATGGCCTCGGCGAGCTGGGTAACCTTGGCCTCGTTGGCCTTGGCGAACTCGGCGTCGTTCATGAAGGCGTCGGCGGAGCGTTTCTCGATGGCGTCCTTGAGCAAGGTGTTGACGGCGTCGATCTGGCGCCGGGTCTGTTCGGCGGAAGCCTGCAGCTCGGTGGCGTGCTGGAGACGGAGGCTGGTGAGTTCCTGCTGCTGGGCGGTCTGGAGGGCGGCGACGCGGGAGTTTGCGTAAAAAGCGGCGCCGGCGATGAGCAGCGCGATGAGGGCGAGTAACGGGAGTTGTTCCTTAAGTTTTGGCCACATGGGAGGATTGGGTTGGGTGGAGGGAAGTTAGCGCGGGTGCGCCGAAAAGCAATGTCGCGGAGGACGGCCGCGGAGGGCGGAGCCAGGGGACAGGGGACAATGACCAATGACCAATGACCAAGGCCCAATGTTCAATGTCTGCACCCTCGATCCAGCCCGGGGTGAGGTGGCAAGTATAAGTTGAACACTACAAGGAATTGAGCATTGGACCCTGGTCATTTTCAATCGGGCCTTTGCAGTTGTTTTTCCCCTGAGGCTGCGCACGGTTTTGGCCTCCATGAGCCTGAACCGCACCGAGCAGATGGTGTTCGATTACCTGCAAGCCCAGCCCGACGAAAAACGCCACTGGCACAACAAGGTCTGCGGGGTATCGGCGCGCGCCCGCGATCCGCATGCCGCCGCCTTGGAGCTGGAAGCGGAGTTGTGGCGGTATTTCGAGGAACGCTCTGCCGTGGCCTCGCCGTTTCGCGAGGCCGCGCAGCGCGAGGGGCTGCGCCGCACCAGTCTGCGCAACCTCGCCGAATACCTGCTGCGCCTTTGGGCACCGGTTAAAGTTAAACCGCGCGCCGACAACGAGGCCCCTTGGCGCCCCTACGCCTAACATTGATTTTGTCGAGTTGAGCACCGCGCTACTTTTCGGAACTGAAGGCAGCCTGGCCGCCTTGGCGACTTCCTCGCCTCATGCAGGCTGCGTAGCCATCGCCACTTAACACGAAATGCAGGCTGGAAACCTGCTCTATTTCAGTCCTATAAACATCCGTCGTTAGTCACGAAATGTTCTGGCTCAGGTCCTGCTCAGCCCAATCCCACAGCTTGCGGTCAACTGCATCACAAGTTATGCACATATCATAATGGAAAAACTAAGTGGAATTACCCCTCCTAAACTTAAACTTCAGGTTTCCGCCAAAGCGAAAACCTTTGTCCTAGACACCAACGTCCTCCTCCACGACCCGCAGTCGATTTTCAAATTCGAGGACAACAACCTCGCCATTCCGGTGGAGGTTTTGGAAGAGCTCGACGCCATCAAAACCGAGCAGTCCACCGAGCGCGGCCGCAACGCCCGCCGCGTCCACCGCATCCTCTCAGAGCTGTTGCCCGACTCGCGCTCCATGCACGAGGGCGTGAAACTGGCCAACGGTGGCACGCTCTCCGTCATCATCAACCCCTACATGGCGGACCCCGCCCTGCGCGACGCCCCGCTCATGCAAAAGCTGCGCGCCGTGCTCTCCGACTTTTCCAAAAAGGATAATCGCATCATCGCCGCCGCCCTGTTCGTCCAGGAGAGCTACCCGCCGCCCACCATTCTAGTTACCAAGGACGTTAATGTCGCCCTCAAGGCCCGCGCCGTCGGCTTGGAATCCCAGGATTACCTCAACGACAAGGTTCCCGAAGCCAACGACGAGGACGCCTACCGCGAGATCCCTGTCACCATTTACGAAATACAACGCTTCTGCTCCGAGGGTGAATTCACCTTGGGCGAGGCCGATGCCCAATCGCTCTATCTTAACGAGTACGTGCTGCTCCGTTCCGACGAGGGCAAAACCATGCCGGCGCGCTATTACGGAGCGGGTGTGGTCAAACGCCTGCGCATTCCCGACAGCATCAAGGCGCCTGGCGGCATCGCGATCCGCGCGCGCAACCTTGAGCAGCAGTTCTTCATGGACGCGTTGCTCGACGACTCGATCGCGCTGATCACCTGCTTCGGCAAAGCCGGTACAGGCAAAACACTGCTCTCCATCGGTTGCGCGCTGCACCAGACGCACGACGACCGTTCGCTTTACGACGGCTTATCCATCTCCCGGCCCGTCATCGCGCTGGGCAAGGACATCGGGTTCCTGCCCGGTACCTTGGAGGAAAAAATGAAGCCGTGGCTGCAGCCCTACTTTGACGCGCTTGAAGTGCTCATGCCGTCGAAGCCGGCCAAGGACCCGCAGTTTGCCGCCAAGAAGGTGTCCAAAAAGCAGCAGAAAAAACAGCCCAGCGCCTTGGAGGCTTCACGCCAGGAATCCGTTGCCGACAGCCATCCCAACGGCGGCGGCGGGCATCACGGCCCGGCCGTGCCGATGAAGCCCTACGAGCGTTTGATCAAGAGCGGCCTGCTTGAGGTTGAGGCTCTCTGCTTCATCCGCGGCCGTTCCATCGCCCGCCGTTTCTTCATTCTGGACGAAGCCCAGCAGCTCACGCCGCACGAAGTAAAAACCGTGATCACGCGCATCTCCGAGGGCTCGAAGATCGTCTTGATCGGC
This sequence comes from Opitutaceae bacterium, assembly GCA_947471115.1. Classification (GTDB taxonomy): domain Bacteria; phylum Verrucomicrobiota; class Verrucomicrobiia; order Opitutales; family Opitutaceae; genus Rariglobus. The sequence continues at coordinate 9,634 of CANIXX010000027.1, forward strand.
GACCCCGCGCAGATCGACAACCCGTATGTCGACTCGCGTAGCAATGGCCTAGTTTATTGCCACAACCGTATGAAGGGCCACGCGCTCTCCGCTCACGTGAAACTGACCAAGGGCGAACGCTCCAAGTTGGCCGAGCTCGCCGCCGATTTGCTCTAAGGTTCAGGGCGGGCTTTTTCGTGAACGGGAGGGCTTTCGGCCGCTCCTCCCGTGAGGCGCTGCTTTACGCCTTCTCCATTTCGGTGAGCTGCGAGACGGCTTTTTCCCAGGCTTCAGTCGCGGCACTAACGAGGTCGGTCATGGCGGTTAACTCGCGGTTGAGGTGCTGGAACTTGCCCTTGTCGGCATACGTCTCGGGCGCCTCCAGCGCGGCGGTGATCTCCGCCTGCTTGGACTCCAATTCGACGACTTTCTTTTCCAACACGCCTACACTCTCCCTGAACTTGCGGATCTCACTCGGGCTGGCTTTAGGCTTGGCCGGGGCGGCGGCGACAGGGGCGGCTTTTTTGACCTCGGCCTGCTTGGGGCGGCCGTCGGTGAAGCCAGCGGTGATCGCAGCGCGGGCGTCGCTCAACTTGGATTTCTCCAGGTAATAATCGTAGTCGCCGGCGTAGTTCGTCAGACGTCCGCTGTGAACGTGGAGCACGTTCTTGGCGAGGGCCTTGATGAAATGCACGTCGTGCGAGATGAAGATCAGCGTGCCTTCGTAGCTCTTCAAAGCGTGCACCAGTGCGTCGATGGACTGAATGTCCAAGTGCGTCGTGGGCTCGTCCATGAGCAGCAAGTTCGGCGGTTTAACCAAAATGCGGGCCAGAGCCAAACGGGTTTTCTCGCCGCCGGAGAGCACCGAGACCGGCTTGTGTACGTCGTCCTTGCGGAACAGGAATGCGCCCAAAATGGCGCGGGCCTGCTGCTCGGTGAGCTGATTTTCGTTGGTGCGCAGCTCCATCACGTTTTCGAAAACCGTCGCGTCGGGATTTAAGTTATCGAGACGGTTCTGAGCGAAGTAACCCGGCACCACGTTGCTGCCCAATTCGCGGATGCCGCCCTGAATCGGGATCACGCCAGCGAGGATTTTGAGGAGCGTGGATTTACCGGCGCCGTTGGGGCCGATGAGCACGATGCCCTGACCGCGCTCAGCCGTGAAGTTAAGGTCCTTGTAGATGACGTTTTCACCGTAGGCCTGTTGCACGTGCTCGAGCTCGACAACCTTCAACCCGGAGCGCGGGGGCTGGGGGAACTTGAAGTTCATCTTGCGCAGCTCCTCGGTGGGCTCCTCGACGGCGACCTCCTTAAGGCGCTCGATTTGTTTCTCCTTGGACTTGGCCCGTGAGGCCATCGAAGCCTTAGCCCCGAAACGGTCGACGAACACCTGTAAGTGGGCGATTTCGCGCTGCTGGTTCTTGAAGGCGGCGGCTTGCTGCGCTTTGCGCGCCTCCTTTTCGACCAGGAAGTTGTCGTAGTTACCGTGGTAATAATGCAGCGTGCCGGCTCGCAGCTCGAGCATGCCGGTGCACAGGGCATTGAGAAAGGCGCGATCGTGCGAGATCACCACCAAGCCGCCCGGATAACGCGTCAGATAATCTTGGAACCAGAGCAGGGCTTCCAAATCAAGATGGTTCGTCGGCTCGTCGAGCAGCAGCAGCGCGGGCTCGGCCACGAGAAGGCGGGCGAGGTGGGCGCGCATGACCCAGCCGCCGGAGAAGGTTTTGGCCAACTTGTCGGCGTCGTCATCCTTGAAGCCGAGACCCGCTAGGATTTTACGGGCGCGCGGCTCCAGGGTGTAATCGATGTCGTAGTCGTCATCGGTGGGCTCGAGCTTTTTACCGCTGGTGGCGATGTGGAGAATGGTCTCGTCGCCGGCGGGTGCGCTTTCCTGCGGCAGGTAGCCGAAGTCGGCGCCGCGCTCCCACTCGATGGTGCCAGTGTCGGGCTTTTCCTCACCGAGAATCAGGCCAAACAGGGTGGATTTGCCCGCACCGTTAGGGCCGATCAGGCCGAGGCGGTCAGTGCGCGCAATGAACAGCGAGACGTCGGAAAAGAGTTCGCGGGTACCGTAGGACTTTGAGACGTCAGCGATCGTAAGCATAAAACCGCACACCCAAACCGCGGGCGCTCCATCAGTCAACGCCTCATCCTGATACGGGGTATTCAGCCCGTTTCTAAGCCGTGGCGAGCTTGAGCAACTGAGCTGCCGTGACGCGCGCTGACCGCGCCGGAGCAGTGGTTTGTGTGGCGTGTGCGGTGACGATGGCACCGTCGATGAGGAAACTAAGCGTCTCGGCCAATGCTACGGCGTCCTTAGCTCCAGCCGCACCGCAGAGGTCGGTGAGCGCGGCTTTTACCGCGATTTTGTGTCGCCAGGCAGTTTGGTGAATCGGGTGCGTGGGCTCGGGGTATTCGCTCACGGCGCGGATAAACACGCAGCCCTTAAAACTTTCGCTGCCAAACCAGCCTTCAAGCCAATCGAAGACGGCAAGCAGCCGCTGTTCGGGATCGGTCCCAGCGGATTCAACCTGCGCCATGAGTGACGTACGGAACTCCAAATCGCGTTTTTCGAGGATGGCGATGATCAGCTCCTCCTTGGACGCGAAGTGGTTATAGAGCGTCATCTTGGCCACGCCGGCCTCGCCCAAAATCGTGTCGATACCCACCGCACGCAGTCCGTCGCGGTAAAATAACCGCCACGCCGTGGCCATGAGGTGATCGCGTTTCGGGGAACTTTGAGCGGTGGCAGACATGGCGTTAACCTCACGAACTCCGAGGCAATCGCAAGAAAATAGACAGATCTGTATATTTTGTGCTTGCGCATGTGTAGACAGGTCTGTCTTGTGGTGACTGTCGCTCGGCCACGTCGGCTCAAGTGACGCCCACCACCAACTCAAAAAAATTCATCATGAAACTCGCCATCATCATCCTATCCGATCCCAAGTCCGGTTCCGAAGAAGCCCTCGGTCGCGTATTCAACGCGCTCGCAACCGCCCATGCTGGGCTGCAAGCCGGCGACGAAGTCGAAGTCGTTTTTAACGGTGCCGGTACCCGTTGGCCGGCCGAACTGACGAAGGTCTCTCATCCGGCCAATGGCGTTTACAATGCCGTGCGCGAGGTCGTCAAAGGCGCCTCCTGCGGTTGCGCAGCCGTGTTCGGTGCCACCAAAGACGTCGAGGCGTGTGGCCTGCCGTTGCTCAAGTCCAACGCCTTGCCTGGTACGCCCGGGCTCTCCGATATCCACGGCTACCTGGCCGCCGGTTGGCAGACCTTGGTTTTTTAAACTCAACACGCCGTCCGCTCCTCCTCTCCCATGGCTCAAGGCTATCTCGATACCCTCGTCACGCCCGCCGTTGCGCAGGCTCAATCCCACTATTTTGGCCGTGCGATGGCTACTAACGGTGTGCCGACGACCGATCCCTTGGGCGAAGACGAGCGCAGTTTCATCGCGGCGCGCGACAGTTTTTATATGGCCACCGTGAGTGAGAACGGTTGGCCCTATATTCAACATCGGGGAGGACGGCGCGGCTTTTTGCGCGTGGTCAGCCCGACCTCGCTCGCCTTCGCCGACTACAAGGGCAACCGGCAGATGCTCTCGACGGGTAACCTCTCCAAGACAGACCGCGTGTCGCTTTTTTTGATGGATTACCCGCAGCGCACCCGTCTGAAAATCCTTGGTCATGCCCGCGTGGTCGACGCCCGCGAACACCCGGAGCTCGTTGAACAATTCGCCGAGCCCGCCGACCGCCGCCTCGTCGAACGCGTTTACCTCATCGACGTCGTTTCGTTCGATTGGAACTGCCCGAAATACATCACTCCCCGTTACACCGCTGAAGAAGTCGCCGAAGCCCTCGCCCCGCTGCGGGCCCGCATCGCCGAACTCGAAGCCCAACTGAATTCCTAACCAAAACGTTAAAACTAATCACATGACCTCACGTCCACCACTCCCGCCCTTTACCGAAGAAACCGCCCTCAAAAAAATCAAGGCCGCCGAAGATGCTTGGAACAGCCGCGATCCCGAGCGCGTGTCGCTCGCCTACACGGTCGACACCGAGTGGCGCAACCGCACCGACTTCGTAAACGGCCGCGCCGAGGTCGTCGAATTCCTGCGCCGCAAGTGGGCGCGCGAGCTCGACTACCGTCTGCGCAAAGAACTCTGGGCGTTTCAAGGCAACCGCATCGCCGTGCGTTTTGAATACGAATTCCACGACGCCGAAGGCCAATGGTGGCGGGCCTACGGCAACGAAAATTGGGAGTTCGACGAACACGGTTTTATGCGCCGCCGTTTCGCCAGCATCAACGACCTCAAGATCACCGAGGCCGAACGTAAACTGCGCTGGGAACGCACCGCCTAAACCCTCTAGCCTGAAGGAAACAACTAACCCAATAGGTTAGTTGTTTCCGGAATGTGACAGGAGCGGATGGGCGTTTTTTGTGGCGTCGGGTTCCGCCTGCGCTGTAAGTCTGCGCCTCCAATTTTCATGAAGAAATCCAAACTCCAGACCAAGCGCCCCGAGGATATCAACGCCAAGCTCGCCTCCAAAAAAGGCCCGATCTCCCAGTTCATCGCGCATAACTACCGTCACTTTAACGCCGCCGCGCTCCTCGATTCCGCCAAGGGCTACGAGGACCACCTTAAGGCCGGTGGTAAGATGCTAGTCACCCTCGCCGGCGCCATGTCCACCGCCGAACTCGGCCTCACGCTCGCCGAGATGATCCGCGCCGACAAGGTCCACGCCATCGTCTGCACCGGCGCCAATCTCGAAGAGGACATCTTTAATTTGGTCGCCCACGATTACTACGAGCGCGTTCCCGGCTACCGCGATCTGACCGCCGCCGATGAGCAGGCGCTGCTCGATCGCCACATGAACCGCGTGACCGACACGTGCATCCCCGAGGGCGAGGCCATGCGCCGTATCGAGGCCGTAGTTGCCGAGGAGTGGTTGGCTGCCGACAAGGCCGGCGAACGCTTCTTCCCGCACGAGTTCATGTATAAAATTCTTCGCTCCGGTAAGCTCAAGAAGAGCTACCAGATCGACCCGGCCAACTCTTGGATGCTGGCTGCTTGCGAAAAGAACCTGCCGATCATCGTGCCCGGCTGGGAAGACGCGACGCTGGGTAACATGTTTGCCGGCCGCGTGATGACCGGTGAGATCAAAAACGTGCACACCGTGCGCACCGGCATCGAGTACATGACCTGGCTCGCCGACTGGTACACCAAGACCGCCAAGCTGCTCAAAACCGGCGAAGGCTCGATCGGCTTTTTCCAAATCGGCGGCGGTATCGCCGGCGACTTCCCGATCTGCGTGGTGCCAATGCTGCACCAAGATCTCGGCCGCACCGAGGTGCCGCTCTGGGGCTATTTCTCCCAAATCAGCGACTCGACCACGAGCTACGGCAGCTACTCGGGCGCAGTGCCGAACGAGAAAATCACCTGGGGCAAGCTCGGCCAGAAGACCCCGAAGTTCATCGTCGAAAGCGACGCCACCATCGTCGCCCCGCTGATCTTCAGCTGGGTCTTGGGCAAGTAAGCGTCCATCGACGTTTCGCTACTTTTCGAGCCGCACCCTCACCGGTGCGGCTTTTTTGTTTCCAAGCTTTGCCTCAAGCCCGTTTTCGGTGAGCGTCGCCGCCTTCGATCATGCCCAACGCCCTTGCCCAAGAGAAATCGCCCTACCTGCTGCAACACGCCGACAATCCCGTGAACTGGCTGCCATGGGGTGAGGCCGCCTTCGCCCGCGCACGCGCCGAGCAGAAACCGATTTTCCTGAGCATCGGCTATTCAACCTGCCACTGGTGCCACGTCATGGCCCACGAGTCGTTTGAAAACCCCGCCATCGCCGCGCTGCTCAACGACCACTTCGTCGCCATCAAAGTCGACCGCGAAGAACGTCCCGACGTGGACAAAGTTTACATGGCCTACGTTCAGTCGATGACAGGGCGCGGGGGCTGGCCGCTCTCGGCCTGGCTCACCCCCGACCTCAAGCCGTTCTATGGCGGCACCTACTTCGCCCCCGAGGATCGCCAGGGTCGCACCGGGTTTCCCTCGATCCTCACCGCCATCGCCACGGCTTGGACCGACAAACCTGAAAAACTCGTCACCGAGGCCAACCGCGTGATCGCCTCACTCACCGAGTACCACTACAGCCGCCGCGGCGAACCGGGCGCCGCTCCCGATCTGCACGATTCGGCCAGCGAGGCCTTTGAAAAGGCCTTCCATCACTACGCCGAAAGCTTCGATGCCACCCACGGCGGCTTCGGTGGCGCGCCCAAGTTTCCCCGCGCCTCCAACCTGAGTTTCCTCCTGCGCGCCGCCGCCATCCAAGGCGTGGATACCGATGCCGGCCGCGAGGCCGTGAAAATGGTGGCAATTACCCTGCAAAAAATGGCCGGTGGCGGTCTCCACGACCACGTCGGCGGCGGGTTTCACCGCTACTCGGTGGACGAGACGTGGTTCGTTCCGCATTTCGAAAAAATGCTCTACGATCAGGCGCAGATCGCGGTCAACGCCCTCGACACCTACCAGGCCACCGGCGACGAGCGCTTCGCCTGGATCGCCCGTAATATCTTTGGCTACGTGCTGCGCGACCTCGCCGCGCCCGGCGGGGCGTTTTTCTCGGCCGAGGACGCCGATTCACTGGCGGCCGACCAATCCCACGACGCCCATGCCACAAACACCGAGGGCGCGTTCTACGTGTGGACCCGCGCCGAGATCGAAGCCGTTCTTCCTTCGGCCGACGCCACGCTGGTCTGCGACCATTACGGTATCGAGGCGGCGGGCAACGTGCCGCTTTCCCTCGATCCGCAGAACGAATTCACCGGGAAAAACATCCTCAAACAGCAGCGTCCGCTGGTCGAAACCGCCGCACTTCACCAGCTCGCCCCAGCTGAAGCGGCCGAGCGGCTCGCGGCGGCGTTTGTTAAACTTCGCCGAGTCCGCGCAGAGCGGCCCCGCCCACAGCTCGACGACAAGGTCATCACCGCGTGGAACGGCCTGATGATCTCAGCGCTGGCCCGCGCCTCAGTGTCAGCCGCCGGGTGTCTGTCCGAAGTGGGAGGAACCTACTGCATGGCGGCGGTGCGTGCGGCGGAGTTCATCGAGCGCGAACTCTACGACGCGACGCGCGGGATTCTGTATCGCAACTACCGCGACGGACGCGGTGTCAACGAGGCCTTCGCCGAGGACTACGCGTACTTGATCGCCGGCCTTCTCGATCTCTACGAGGCAACCTTTGAACCGCGCTGGCTGCACTGGGCCGAGGGCTTGCAGCAGGTCATGGACGCGCTGTTCTGGGATCCCGAATACGGGGGTTATTTCAACTCTCGCGCGGACGACACCAGCATCGTGCTGCGGTTGAAGGAAGATTACGACGGCGCCGAGCCTTCGCCCAACTCGGTGGCGGCGGGCAACCTGTTGCGCATGTCGGCCCTGTTTCACGATGACGCGCTGCGGGGCCGTGCGCTGGCGACCATCGAGTCGCTGCGCGCCCAATGGTCCGAGGCGCCGCACGCGCTGCCTGAGCTGCTTTGCGCGATCGAACGCGCGCTGGAGATGCCGCGCCAGGTCGTGCTGGCGGGCGACCGGCGCACCAGCGAATTTGGCGCGCTGGCCACGGTGCTCGTTGAAAAAATCGGTCCGCGCCGGGTGTTGTTGGCCGTGCCTGGGGATGATTCCGCGGGGCGCTGGCTTTTGGCGCGCGCACCGTGGCTGGCCGCGATGAAACCGGCGGCTGGCGGACAGCCGTTGGCCTACGTGTGCGAACGCTTCACCTGCCAAGCTCCGGTGGAAACCCCCGAGGCGCTACGGGCGCTGCTCGGCTGAGCAGCCGAAAGTAGCGCAGAGAACGCAGAGAAATACGGGGGTTGTTCTTTGCGCTCTTTGCGTTCTTTCGCGGCGTAATTGCCGTGGTGTTATCCGTCACTTTCCCCGGATTCTCGCTCGACAGCTCCGGCGGCACGGCCTTCCAGTTAAAGGAAGCCAATTGGCCCCCTTTGTCCCGACCGCTCCCCGCACTCGAGTAGCCCCTACCCCTTTGAAAATTCTCACCGTTGATGATGATGCCGTAGCCCGTGCCGTGCTTCGCCAAGCGCTGCTCAAACTCGGCCACGAGGTGGTTGAAGCAAAGAACGGGGCCGAGGCATTGACCCTTTTGGCCAAGGAGCCGGTACGCCTGATCGTCAGCGATTGGATGATGCCCGAGCTCGACGGCCTGCAACTGTGCCGTGCGATTCGTAGCCGTGTGGAGGCCGACTATGTTTATTTTATCCTGCTCACGGGCCGCGAAGCCGACGTGGAAAACCAGCGCGAGGCCATCGAGGCGGAGGTCGACGATTTCCTGACCAAACCGCTCAATCTCCAAGACATCTGGATGCGGCTACGGGTGGCCGAACGGATCCTGCGTTACGCCACCGAAGTGCGCCAATTGGAGGCGTTTTTGCCTATCTGCGGCTACTGCAAAAAGGTCCGCGACGACCAAAATTACTGGCAGCAGATCGAGAGCTACATCAACGAGCGCACCGGCACGGATTTCAGCCATTCGGTTTGCCCGGATTGTTATCAACGCGTGGTGGTGCCGGAGATGGACAAACTGCGCGCGGATGCTGCGGCAAAAAAAACTCACACCTGTGTCAAACGAACGGATTGATCGCCTAGAAGAGCGCCTCGCCTGGCTGCAACGCCACGTGACCGAGCAAGACAAGGCCATGCTGGAAATGGCCGGCCAACTTGACCGCATTAAAGCCGAGCTGTTGCGGCTCAAACAACGCTCCGAGTCGGCTCCCACGGGGCTCGATTCGGTCGGCCCAGAGTCCGAGCGCCCGCCGCATTATTGAACGGGGCTGACGTTCAGGCAGTAACATGAAACGTGTCGGATAAAAAGTAGCGCGGTGCTTCAGCCCGCATCGGCGATTGTAAGAACAATCTGTGGCAAACCTGCGGGCTCAAGCACCGCACTAGCTCAGAGCTCAATCCGCCCCGATCGCGGTTACGGCCGCCTACTAGATTTTAAATTTAGCCACCAACAGCGTCAGCGTCGCCGATAGTGCCGTGAGTTCATTCGCGCTCGTGCTCACCAGCGCCGCTCCCTTGGCGCCGTCAGCGGCGGCGGTGGACACCCCGGCAATGTTACGCGCAACGTCCCTCGCTCCAACCGCAGTCTGTTTCACATTCTGCGAAAGCGTGACGGTAGCCGTGGATACCCCGTGGATCGTGCCGACGATCTCCGAGGTGGTCGACGACTGCTCTTCTACAGCCGCAGCGATCGACGCCGAAATTTGCGAAACTTGACCAATGATCTTGCCGACTTCCTCCAGCGACCGGATCGACGCACCGGTGTTGTCCTGAATCAGGCCAACTTGTTTGCGGATGTCTTCGGTGGCAGAGGCGGACTGGCGGGCGAGCTCCTTGACCTCATTAGCCACCACCGCGAACCCACGCCCGGCCTCACCGGCGCTGGCGGCTTCGATCGTGGCGTTAAGCGCGAGCAAATTGGTCTGTTCGGCGATGCGGTTAATCAACTCCACGACTTTACCGATTTGGCGCGCAGACTCTTCGAGTTTTCCCATCAGCAACCGGGTTTCTCGGGCTTGGGTATCGGCCTTGCGGGCGATTTCGCTTTCCTGGGCGCAGTTGCGGGCCACTTCTTGGATCGACGACGACATCTCCTCCATTGCGGCGGCCACGGTAGTGGTGGACTGGGTGATCTGCGTGGCCGAGGCCGACATCGCCTTGGAGTTGCTAGATAACTGCTCACCGGCGGCGGCCACTGTATGGGCCTGAACCGTGGTTTCTTCGGCTGCGGCAGCTTGGGTGTGCGCCGTGCTGCTCAGTGTGCGCGACGAGCGCTGCAAAGCGCTGGCCGATTGAGTAAGGCTGCCAACCAGCTGGCGGAGGTTGGTGATACTCGTGTTGATAGCCTTGCCGAGGACTCCAAGTTCATCCTGGCGATTCACCACCACCTCTGCGGTCAGGTCGCCCTCCGCGAGCCGTTTCATCGCCACGACGCACGCATCAATCGGGCGAGTTATTGAACGGGTTATCCACAACGCGAGCCCGCCTTGAACAAGTAACGCGATGAGCCCTCCCTCAATTAGGAGGGCGTTGAGGCCAGAAGTGGACGAGGCGTTGACCACTTTGGCCTCGGCATCGATCGCGTCGGTCAACTCGCCCATTTTTGTCTCCAACTCGCCGAATAACTCCAAGAAGGCGGTCATGGTTATGGCCTTTGAACCGGCTTCAGTGGCGGTAACTGTAGAGAGGGAGCGCACCAGAGCAGCGGCACTCTGCGTGTAGGCGGCCAACGGTGCGGCCAATGCCTTGGCCTTTATGCTGATTGCTTCGGAAGGCGCCTTCTCGAGCACGTGCGCAATGTTTTCGGAAAATTCTTTGATGTGCTCGTCGGTTTCTTCGCTGGCGCGCTTTAATCCAGCAAGATCCTGATTGATGGAAGCGAGGGTGGCAGCGAGCACATCACCGCGTAACGCATCGTGCATCATATCGGCACTGGCTTGAGAGCGCTGCACCGTAGCGATGGTGCTCAGGGCATTAAACTTACCGCGTACCTTTTCGACCTCCTTGTAAACCGAGCCTACGATCAGCACGAGACTGAGGATACCTGCGGTGGCGAGAAGAGCGATACGATGGGAAACGGTGAGGGTCATGAGTGGAGGGGGGTGGGCGTAAAGTTCGGCCGAGTAATACTGGAGCTCGGTCGAACAGGGGTTGTTGCAGTCCGAACATCGCCATTATTCAGATGCGTGCCCTATACTTCGGATGAATTTTATTAATCTGAAGTTTTATTTTTATCTGCTGCAGCACGGAGCGGGGGACCTTTGGGGGACCGTGAACTCCTGAGCTGGGCCAGAATAGGAGCTGCAAGTCGCCCGATACAGCGTGCTAGGCCGCGTGGCCTAATGCCCGAGCGCAGCGGACTTGGCGCTTTGATGCGGCCCATTCTCATTCGCGATCCAATTTCAGCCGATCGTGAATGATTGAGGTGCCCGCCTACTCAAAAAATGCGGGAACGCTAAAGTTTTCCCCGGTTGCGCCGTTATCCTCCTAACCTAGGCCTCACCGTGCGCGGTTTTATCGTCTCCCCCACCCCTTTTGCCGCTTTCTCTGCCTCTCACAGTAACCCCACCTGAAGAAAACGCTCCCGTTTAACCGCGGGCGCTTCAAGGCACTGTGCAGACAACGAAAAGGCCCCGCCACCCTACCACTTTTAATTCAATGAAAACCCCTCATATCAGTTTAGGCCTTCGCGTCGCTTTCAGCACCGCCCTAGCCACGTCCATCATCCTACTGGTACTTGGCTCCTGGGAATACCGCAAAACAGCGCGTGCTCTAGACGCCAACCTTGAAGGGATGCTCACTCAAATTTCGACCCGCCTTTCGCTCAATCTTAATGAGCCGATGTACTCGCTCAACACGGTGCAGATCGCTTCTGTGGTGAGCTCGGAGATGCTCGCAACCGAAGTCGTTTATATCGCCGTCTCCGACTCTCCCGAACCCGGTAAAGGCGTGATCCGCTTTTTCGAGCGTCAAGCGGATGGCACCTGCAAGGAAAGCCCCTCGTTCACCCCACCGGGTAACATCCTGAGCGCGTCACACATCATTACTCACGGCCAAGAAAAAATCGGGCGCTTCGAGATTGGCCTAGGCTATACAGCAAAAAAGGCAGCGCTCCGCGCGGCTTTTATTTCGGTAGGCATACGCACCGTCGCCGCAGGCTTGGTGATTTTCGTCTCCTTGCTCGCCATCCTTCGCTTTCAATTAATTCGGCCGGTCAGCACGTTGGTCAAAGGCTTTGAAACGGCCATTGGTGAAGCCCGTTCAGCGTCTCGCGAAGTGGCCAACGCCAGCTTCACCTTGGCCTCCGGTGCCACCGAACAATCCGGCTCGCTCGAACAAATCAGCTCCTCACTCGAAGTGCTGGCCACCATGACCAATCGCAATGCCGAGCGCGCCAACACCGGCAAAGCCTCAGCCACGGATGCGCGTAACGCCGCCGAGGCCGGTTCCGCAGAAATGACCCGCATGCAGGAGGCGATGAACGCCATTCAGCAATCCTCGCGTGAAATCAGCAAAATCATCAAAACCATCGATGAAATCGCGTTTCAGACCAACATTCTGGCGCTGAACGCTGCAGTTGAAGCCGCTCGTGCTGGCGAAGCCGGCGCCGGCTTCGCCGTGGTCGCCGACGAAGTGCGTTCCCTCGCCCAGCGCAGCGCCACCGCCGCCCGTGAAACCGCCGATAAAATCGAGGACGCCACCCAACGCAGCACCCTCGGCGTGCAAATCTCAACCCGTGTCGCCGATCATTTTGGCCAAATTCTCACCAAAGTCCGCGACGTGGACACGATCGTTGCTGACGTAGCAGCCGCTTCTCACGAACAGCACGTGGGCCTTTCCAACATTAACTCTTCCCTGCTCGAAATGGACAAGGCCACCAAAGGCATCGCTGCCACCGCCGAAGAAACCGCCTCTTCAACCGAGGAACTCAACGCCCAGACCGAAGCCATCAGCCAAGCTTCGGCGCACCTGGCGGCGCTCGTCGGCATCAAAGGCTAAAACAGCTTGCACGCCTTTCATTCATTTTCGGCAAACGCGCCTATCCCGCGTTTGCCTGTCGCACGCACCGGCCCGCCTTGTCGACTCCAGCCCAAACTGCCACAACACCCCGGCAGTATCTGGTGACCCACCATAGATGAAACTAGTAGGCAGTAACCTTTGAGTTGTCGGATGCATTTGGGGTCAGACTTCTCGGCTTGGTTTATCAGTGCTCATCAGTGCCCATCAGTGGTTAAAAACTCCGTATCCGGATC
>CANIXX010000028.1 GCA_947471115.1 Opitutaceae bacterium
CTCCTGCCAGGGGTCTTGCTCTACCTCGGGTTCTGCGCGCATTTGGCGGTTGATCATTTCAGCGGCGGATTTCTAGGACTCCATGCCGATGGGATTACATCGCGAGCGAAGACCTATGTGCGGGCGGATGGCAGGTCGATCCATCTCATTCCTATGATGCACATCGGTGACGCCAGCTTCTATGAGAAGCTATCGAGGGGATTTCCGAGCAAATCGATCATCCTGCTCGAAGGGGTGGCCGACAAAAAAAATCACCTCCAGAACAAGATCGGCTATAAGAAGTTGTCTGACTCACTCGGGCTGGATGAACAGCGCGGCAACTTCAAGCCGGCTCAGGGAATAGAACGCAGGGCTGATGTGGACGTGAATCGGTTCTCCGATTCGACCCTTCAGATCCTGAAACTGGTGATGCAGATCCATTCTAAGGGGCCCAGTCTGCCGCTGTTCCTGGACCTGCAGGCCAAGGTACAGGATCCGCTTGTCGTCAAACAGCTATGGAAGGACCTGCTCACTTCGAGAAATGCGCATTTACTGGGGGAGATTCAGAAGGCTGTGGGGGAAACCGACCAGGTGATGGTGCCCTGGGGTGCGGCGCACATGCCGGGGCTGGAGGAGGAGATCCAGAAGACCGGGTTCAAGTTAACGGAGGAGCAGGATTACCAGATCGCCAACTTCCGCACCATGTGGTCCCGCATCCGCGCCCGCAACCGCTGAAGGTCTCAGGCGCGGATTAGAGTGTTCCTCTCGTGAAGACGACCTGCTTTAACCAGCACTACATAAGTGGGTTGCCAATTCCTAGGGAAAGGGGTGCAACGGTCTTTCGGGACACGGCGAACCCGTTTCTCAACCCTCGGCGAGCAGACGGCGGAGGGTTTCGTCGACCAACTTGGGGTTGGCTTTGCCCTTGGACGCTTTCATCACCGGACCTTTAAAGGCGTTAATCGCCGTGTCCTTGCCGCCTTTGAATTCGGCCACGGCTTTGGCGTCTGCCAAAAGTGCGGCGCGGCACCAGGTTTCCAGTTCGGCGGTGTCGGTGGGCACGGCCGCAAGGCCTTTGCGGGCCACGATGGCTGCGGGCATTTCACCTGTGCCAGCCATGTCGATGAACACTTCCTTGGCTGCGTTAGCCAAGAGCGTGCCGGCGTCGATCAGTTTGACCAACTCGGCGACGTGGCCAGGGCGGATTTTGGAGTCGGCCAACTCAAGTTTTGCTGCACCGAGCTCGCGTTGGAGGTCGTTAACCACCCAATTGCCCACGGATTGGGCCTTGGAAGCACCGGCGAGTTGCACGGCCTCTTCAAAAAACGCGGCTAAGGTGTGGTCCCAGACGAGTGCGGAGGTGAGCGTGTAGGGAAGTTGGTAGACGGTTTGAAAACGGGTCTGTTTGGTGAAGGGCTGTTCAGGGCACTCGGCGAGCAGGCGGGCTTTCCACGCCTCGTCGACTTTGACGGGCATGAGATCGGGGTCAGGGAAATAGCGGTAATCGTGGGCGTTCTCCTTGTTACGCAGCGATTTTGAGGTACCGGCCTGACCGTCAAAATCACGGGTTTCCTGGACGATCACGCCACCGTTCTCAACCACGGCGATCTGGCGTTTGATTTCGTGGGCGATGCCGTCGCGCACGTAAGAGATGGAGTTGAGATTCTTTAACTCAACCTTGGTACCGAGTTCCTTCTGGCCGACAGGGCGGATTGAGATGTTGGCGTCGCAGCGCATTTGGCCCTTTTCCATGTCACAGTCGGAGATGCCGCCGTAAACGATGGTGGCGCGCAGCGAGGTAAGGAAAGCGTAGGCTTCGTCGGCGCTTTTGATCACGGGCTCGGTGACGAGCTCCATGAGCGGGGTACCGGCGCGGTTGTAGTCGACCAGGGAGTCGAAGGCCTCGTGGTTGAGCTTACCGACGTCTTCTTCGAGGTGGATGCGGGTGAGGGCGATGGTTTTGTGTTCGCCTTGGATGTTACGCGAAGGACCGGGCAGCTCGATTTCGACCGCGCCATTGAGGCAGATGGGCTGGGCGGCCTGAGTGATCTGGTAGTTTTTTGGTGAGTCGGGGTAGAAGTAATTTTTGCGGTCCCATTTGCAGATGGGGGCGATGTCGCAGCCGAGCATCAGGCCGGTTTTGATGATGGCATCGAGGGCGGCCTTGTTCATCACTGGCAGGACGCCGGGCAGAGCGAGCACGACGGGATCGGTGAGCGTGTTCGGCGGCTGACCGTAACCGGCGGCGACGCGGGTGAACATCTTGGAGCGGGTCTTGATCTGCACGTGGACCTCAAGACCGATGACAGCTTCGTATTTCATGAAAGGGGGAGAGGGAGGGGGAGGAGTAGTTACACAGAGGGCACGAGAGGTGGCACAGAGGTCACCGAGCAAGGCGGCGGAGTCCTTTGATCAGGGTCGTGGAGTTGAAATTGAGGAGTAAGCCGAGGTGACAACCGGTGAATTTGAGGTAGGTGAGAACCTGCGCCTCATGAACATCCGTAAGGGCATCTACAACTTTGAGCTCTACCACGACGAGACCACTGACGAGAAAGTCGAGGCGGTAGGCGTCGTCGATAACCAAGTCTTTGTATTTGATGGGACAAAGCTTCTGCTCTTCGAACTTCAATCCGCGTAGCTTGAGTTCATGCGAGAGCGCTCGTTGGTAGGCTGATTCAAGTAATCCCGGGCCAAGCTCACGATGGACCTCAATGGCCGCGCCGATGATCTGCTCGGTCAGTTGATTGATCTCGGTATTCATCTCGGTGGCCTCTGTGCGTCCTCCTGTGCCCTCTGTGTAACTATCCTCAGAGTTTCGGGGTGCGGCGGGACCAGTCGTGGGCGGAGTCGTAAGCATTGGCGATCGCCAGCAGATCGGCTTCTTTGAAGGGCTGTCCGATTAATTGCATGCCGATCGGCAGCCCACTCGACGAGAAACCACACGGCACGCTGATGCCGGGCAACCCAGCCAAGTTCACCCCGATCGTGTAAACGTCACACAGGTACATCGCCAACGGATCGGCCTTGGCTCCGCGCTTAAACGCCGGTGTCGGTGCCGTTGGCGTGATGATCGCGTCCACCTCGTTGTAGGCGTTGAGAAAGTCCTGGCGGATGAGCGTACGCACTTTTTGGGCACGCAGATAATACGCATCGTAGTAACCGCTGCTCAGCACATAGGTGCCGAGGATGATACGGCGCTTCACCTCGGCGCCGAAACCCTCGGCGCGCGACTTGAAATACAGGTCAACGACGTCGTTGGCTTCGGCCGAGCGGTGGCCGTAGCGGATGCCGTCGTAGCGACTCAGGTTTGAGGAGCACTCGGCCGTGGCGATGATGTAATAAACGCCCACGCCGTACTCGGTGTGCGGCAGGGAAACGTTCTTAATCTCGCAGCCCATTTTCTCGTAAAAGGAGACTGCTTTTTCCACCGCCGCCGCAACCTCGGGGTCGAGCCCTTCGGCGAAATATTCCTTGGGAATACCGATGCGCCACGGGCCTTTTTTCTCCTTTAACGCGGCGCGGTAGTCGGGGATTTCCGTCTTCACCGAGGTCGAGTCGTGCTCGTCGTGGCCGACGATGGATTGCAGGAGGATAGCGGCGTCTTCGACCGTGCGAGTGAACGGGCCAATCTGGTCGAGCGACGAGGCAAAGGCGATTAAACCGAAGCGCGAAACCAGGCCGTAGGTCGGCTTGAGTCCGACCACGCCGCACAACGCGGCAGGCTGACGAATGGACCCGCCGGTGTCCGAGCCGAGGGTGGCAATGGCTTCGCCCGCCGCGAGCGCTGCGGCACTTCCGCCTGAGGATCCGCCGGGCACGCAATCGAGGTTGTAAGGGTTGCGCGTGGTGTGAAAGGCTGAGTTCTCCGTGGACGAGCCCATCGCGAATTCGTCGAGGTTGAGGCGGCCCCAAATCACTGCGCCGGCTTTTTTGAGCTTCTGGGTGACGCTTGCGTCGTAGGGCGAGACGAAGTTCGCCAGCATCTTGGACGAGGCGGTGAGGGGCTGGCCGGTGACGGCGATCACGTCCTTGATGCCGATGGGAATGCCGTCGAGCGGGCTGAGCACTTGGCCGGCGGCGCGACGGGCATCGGACGCGGCTGCCTGGGCGAGGGCGTCGGTGGTGTCGTAGGAGTTAAACGCTTTAACGCGTTCCTCCACCGCGAGAGTACGCTCGATGATAGCCTGGGTGAGGGCGACCGAAGTGGTGGTGCCGGCGGCGAGCGCGTCGGCCAGTTCGGCGATGGATTTATAAAAAAGTGGCGTGTCGATCACGGTAAAAAACGAAGCAAAGGGTTTTGATGCGGACATTGCACCACCGTTTTTGCGCAAAACGCAGGGTGCTTCCACAGGGCGAGAGTCCACTGTTTCACTGGCCGAAAAGGCGTCGCGCACTCTCAGTGATCAGGTTCACGGCCGGATGCGCAAGCCGCCGCTCGGCCGTGATGGCATACACGTTGTCCACACAGCGCAGGGTCGTGCCGATGGCCAACAGACCGTAGCGGGTCTTCGCTTCCGCCATGATTACCGACGGAATTGCGACGAAGCCGCGTCCTTCGGCGGCGATGACTTTCATTAAGGCGCCGTCGTCAAAATCGGCCACCACCTGGGGGCGAACACCGAGAGTGCGAAACCATTTTTCCAAGGAGCGGCGCAGTGCGGTCGATTCACCCGGCAGCAACGCGGGCGCACCGTGCAGCGACTTTGGGAAGCCGGGCTTGAGTGAGGCAGCCAATTCCGGTGCCGCACAAATGGTAACCGACGACTCACCGAGGTGGTGATTAAAGACCTTGCTGGTGCTCACTCCGGAAGCGGGTTCGTCCGAGAGAACGATGTCGAGTCGGTGCGCCGCCAAATGACCGATCAAGTCCGCCGTTTTACCTTCGCGGCAGATCACATGTACCGGCCTAGCCATGGCGAAGACCGGCTTGAGAATTTCGTGGGTGATTAATTTGGGCAGCGCGTCGGCAATGCCCACGTGCAGGCGGAGCGTCTGGCTCGTGGGACCCTGCTTGATCGCGTTGGTGAGTTCACGGCCCAGATTGAAAATCTCATCGGCATAACGCAGCGCGGTCTGGCCGGCATCGGTGAGCACGTTGGCCCGGCCTTTACGCCTGAACAACTTTTCGCCGAGGGCCTCCTCCAGCTCGCCAATCTGCGCCGAAATCGACGGCTGCGAGATGTTTAACTTCTCCGCCGCCTGACGTAGCCCCCCCTCCTTGGCTACGATCCAGAAATAGCGCAGGTGATGATAATTGAGCCAATCCATGAGTTTTTATGAGTTAGATTAAAGCTAACTGATAATTAGAAACACAGTATTAGTCGAATCCAATTATTGCGGCTATTATGGATGGCGTAGGACGTTTCGAGTGATCGCTCCTCTGGCGGTCACGGCGAAGCGGACAACGATTAACCCCCCAATAAACATGCAGCTCACCATCAATAATCTTAATCTCCCCGTCGGTAGTTCGCTGGATTCTTTGGTCGAAAATCACCTCACCGCGCTCTCTCAGCAGGTGCATATTGATGAGGCTAAAGTTGTGATCGAACGGCGTATTGAAGCTTCGCCACCTTATCGCGTTCACCTCCACATCGCTGTCCCTGGCCCAGACCTCCACACGGAACGTGTCGCCTTTACGCCAATTCAGGCCCTCACGTTGGCGCTTAAGGAGATCGAATCCAAAATACAGGCGCGCAGGACGATCCATTTGGCTCGTGTGAAAGCCCGGCGAACCTCCGGTTCCTTCAGATCTCATTAGCACCAAAGCCGCGCAGCGTGTGGCAGATTGCTTACGACACGCTGGGGGTTGCTGGTTATGCACACCTTTTTAATATCATATCTTACTACAAATGAATATTTTCTGGTTGATTAGGCCTCGGGTTGGTTCGATCCGCTCATCGGATCGAACCAGATCGTCGACCTTGCCTTGTTTGGTTCCGTCGCCTCGGCGCATCCCTTCACACAATGCATGCGATCGGCAGATGCCTGATTTAGCGAAAAAAACGACCTCAATTGCCGTCATGAAGTCTGTGCAGTCATAAAGTGATGAAAAACCGTAAAAATTTAATCCCTAAAGAACTCATCCAGTACCTGCGCGCCTTGCCCGATGGCCCTGCCCCCACCACCGATTCCTATGTGGCCAAGGGCGCTGATTTGGTCAGTACCGAAGCGATCCTCACGCTTCGTGATATGTTGCCGGATATCCGTAAAAAGCTCTATCAGGTGAACGCTCCCACCGCTTTTGTCCAAAGCGTGGAGTTGTTGGCCATTTATTTTGAAGAGACGCTGGGCTCGCCCGCCTCCGTTTGGCCCGCTCGCCAGCAGACCGTCTTCGCGCTTCTGTATTTTTTAAAGGGTTACGATCGCATCCCGGATTCGATTCCGGAAATCGGCTATGTGGATGACGCCGCAGTGGTCAACCAAGTGATCGAAAACAACAGGCAATGCCTGCGCGACCACTGGGCTCATCGTAAATGGGCATGGCCTTCCATGGTCTAGGCGTCCGACGTTCATAGTAGGCAGTAATCTTTAAGTTGTCGGATCGAAAGCAGCGCGGTGCTTCAGCCCGCCTCGGCGATTGCGAGGGGATACGAGGTAAACCAGCGAGCTAAAGCACCGCGCTACCTCAGTACCTCTATCCGACAACTTAAATGTTACAGCCTAATAGGTTGGGCAACGAAAGCGGTGTGGACCGCGTCTGTTTTGGGCACCTTAGGAGTTTTAAGCTGAGCTGAATTGGCGGGGCTCCTGCCCCACCTCTTGGCCGTGACGGCCAACTCTACAACTTTAGATCCCTGTGTAGCGTTGGCCGACCCTGGCCAATTTGCCTCATCCGGATCCCTAATTTAAAAACATCAACGGCTTACTCGACGACTTTGGGCACGACGATCATGTGGTCGCGCTGAGCAGGAGCGTTGCGTAAAGCGTCCTCAACCGACAGGCCGGGTTGCGCAACGTCGTCGGCCCAGACGTTGTAAATTGGGAACGCGTGGGCCGTCGGCTCGACGCCGGTCACGTCGACCTGGCTAAGCTTTTCGATGTTCGCCAGCACGTCCACGAGTTGGGCGGAGAACTTGAGTTTCTCCTCCGGAGTGAGGGCAAGACGGGCCAGTTGCGCGATGCGGTCGATATTGAGTTCAGCGGGAGCGGACATGGGAAGACAGTAGCGAGTAGTGAGTAGCGGGTAGCGAGTAGAAAGGCGGGACGGGAGGCCAGTAGCGGGTAGAAGAAAAAAGTAGTGAGTACCGAGTAGTCGGATTTTCGGACGGGGTCGGTATGCTCGCTACTCACTACCCGCTACTCGCTACTTCCGAATCTGATAGGGCGTGATTTTGAGCAACTCGGCCTGAATCTGGGTGAAGACGGCGTTCACTTCTTCGTCGGTGAGCGTGCGCTCGGCGGCACGGAAGACCAATGAATAGGCCAAACTCTTGGTGCCTTCGGGCAGGCCTTTACCTTGGTAAACGTCAAAAACGTGCACCGCTTCCAGAGCGAAGGCCGTGCCCACGGCGGCACGGGCCACCTTGGCGAGGGCTTTTTGCACTTCAGCGGAGCTCGTTGCTTCCGGCACCACCAACGCAAGGTCGCGCAGGGCGGCCGGCTGTAAACCGAAGGGTTTGTAGCTGCGGCGCTCGGCTTCGGCACTGACCTTTTCGGATACGATGGCAAAAAAGCCCGCGTATACTTTGCCCGTGATGCCGAGGGATTTGAGGTGGGCGAGGCTCACCAGGCCGAAGGTGGACGTCCACCCGTGTTTGATGTCGCCGGCGGTGGCCGCGTGGCCTTCTTGCCAGCCGTGGGCGGGCACGGGAACCAGCGAGGTGGGCTGACGCTCCAGCTCGATACCCGCCAGAGCGCAGATCGTGGCCGTGTGGCGTTTAGCCGTGTAGAAGTCGGCGGTTTCGCGGGTGCGCCAGGTGCGTTCGCCAGTGTCTTCAGCAATGATGAAGGCGGCGGCAATGCATTCAGATAGCTGACCGTTGCGCTCAATAAAAACCCGGCCGGTCTCGAAAAACTGCGAGGCGGCCACGCCGCGCGATTGGTTGAGTTGGAGTGTTTCCAGCAAGCCGCTCACCAGCGTGGGGCGCAGGTGCGATTGGTCTTCGACGAATGGGTTGGCCAACGCGAGGTCGGCGACCGCCGCAGGTGTTGCCCACGCGGCCAGCTCCTTGCCCGGGCGCAGCGTGTAGTTAACCGCCTCGTTAAAACCTTGTCCCACGAGGGCGTCGGTCACGCGGCGGTTAAACAGAACGATCGGGTCATCGTTGCCCACCAAGCCGGGCGCGGTGATGACGCTGCTGGGGATTTTTTCGGTGCCGTAGAGGCGCACCACTTCCTCGACCAGGTCAATCGGGCGGTCGAGGTCGTCGCGCCAGCTCGGCACGGAGAACGTCCACGTCAGGCTGTCGTCCTCGGATTGCTCCTCGCGCACGAGGGCAAGCTCCAGGGATTCGAGGGAGGTTTTGATGAACTCAGCCGGAATCTCAAAACCGAGTTTGGCGTTAATAAAAGCCGGGGTGACGGTGATCTCGCGCTCCCACGGTTGGTCGCCGCCGACACGATGGATGGGGCCGGCGACTTGGCCGCCCGCATGGGCCAAAATCAGGTCGATGAAGCGATGGGCGGCTTCGTCTAGCGAGTGCACATCAACGCCTCGCTCGTAGCGGTAGGATGAATCGGAGCCGAGGCCAAGGCGCTTGCCGGTGGCGCGCACCGATTGGCGTTTGAAACTGGCAACTTCGAGTATCAGGTCCGTGGTGACGTCGGTGACTCCGGCGTCGGCCGAGCCCATGATGCCGGCGATAACCACGGGTTTGTGGGCGTCGGCGATGACGAGCATGGGCGAGCCCAGTTCGCGCGTTTTACCATCGAGGGTGGTGATTTTTTCCCCCTCGGTGGCGGAGCGCACGATGAGCTCGGCCCCGGCAAGTTTGTGGGCGTCGAAGGCGTGCACGGGCTGGCCGTATTCGAGCATCACGTAGTTGCCGATATCGACCACGTTGTTGATCGGGCGCAGGCCGACGGCAGAAAGGCGCTGCTGCATCCATTCGGGCGACGGGCCGACGTTAACGCCGGTGATCACCGTTGCCGTGTAGAGCGGGCAGCAAGTCGGGTTGTCGACACGGATGGATTTTAACAGGTCGGTGCGATGCGAAGCGCCGATCGAGGCGGGCGTGAAACTGACCTCCGGGTAACGCAGTTCTTTTTTGAACCAAGCGGCGAGTTCGCGGGCGACGCCGAGGTGTGAAAGGCAGTCGGGGCGGTTGGGCGTGATCTCGATATCGAACACCGTGTCGCCGGTGGGCAGTGCGGCGTTGATCGGGGTGCCGGCGGGCAGTCCGCCGTTGAGTAGCAGCAGACCGTGGGCCTCGTGGGAGAGCGTGAGCTCCTTGGCCGAACACATCATGCCGGAGGAGGCCTGACCGCGAACCTTGGCCTCTTTGATGACGAAGTCACCGGGAAGGACGGCACCGGGAAGGGCAACCGGCACGCTGTTGCCGACGTCGCAGTTGGGCGCGCCGCAAACGATGGTGCGCACACCGCCATGGGCTGCGCCGACATCGACGGTGCACACCGAGAGCTTGTCGGCGTTGGGATGTTTGTCGCGGGTGAGGATGTGGCCCACCACCACGTTGTTAAACGCCGGTGCGCCAGTGCGAATGACCTGCTCCACCTCGAAGCCGAGGAAGGTGATGGCGCGCGAAATGTCCTCGGCGGACACACCGGTGAGATCGACGTAGGACTGGAGCCAGTTGAGGGAAACTTTCATGGGCGAAAAAAGTAGCGAGTAGTGAGTAGCGGGTAGCGAGTAGGTCGGAGGGGCGGGGTGGGCGGCAGGTCGGTATGCTCGCTACTCACTACCCGCTACTCGCTACTGTCTGCCTTCAGGCGAATTGGCGCAGGAAGCGGGCGTCGTTTTGGTAAAAATAGCGGATGTCATCGATGCCGTAGAGCAGCATGGCGAGACGCTCCAAGCCCATGCCGAAGGCGTAGCCGCTCCAGACTTCCGGGTCGTAGCCGACGTCCTTAAACACGATCGGGTCGACCATGCCGCAGCCGCCGATCTCAATCCATTCCTTGTTCACCTTGGGTAGGTGGCGGGCGGACAGGTCCACCTCGAAGCTGGGTTCGGTGTAACCGAAATAGTGGGGGCGGAAACGGGTCTTGGTGTCTTTGCCGAGCAGCGAGGCGAAGATGTAATCGAGCAGTGCCTTGAGGTCGCGCACGGTGACGTTTTTGTCGACGTAGAGGCACTCGAGTTGGTGGAAGTTGGCCGAGTGAGTGGCGTCAGTGGTATCGCGGCGGTAAACGCGGCCGGGCGAGACGATGCGGATGGGCGGCTGGCCTTTGAGCAACGTGCGGATTTGCACCGAGGAAGTGTGGGTGCGCAGCAGGTATTTCTCGTCGGGATTCTTTTTGGCGACGTTGCCGAAGCGGGCGGATTCGGGGAGATAAAAGGTATCTTGGGCGTCGCGTGCCGGGTGGTCGGCGGGCGTATTCAATGCGTCGAAACAGTAGTACTCGGTTTCGACTTCTGGGCCCTCGACCACAGTGAAGCCGACCTTGCGCAAGATGCGCGTCATCTCCTCGCGTACGAGGGTGAGTGGGTGCTGGGTTCCGGGCGTACGGTCGGGCGAAGGCAAGGTGGGGTCGACGGCGGGCCCGAGTTGAGCGGCGAGAGCGGCCGCCTCGATGCGGGCCAGAGCGGCGTCGAGGTGCGCCTGCAGGGCGGTCTTGGCCTCGTTGACCAGTTTGCCGACTACGGGCTTCTGCTCTTTGGGTACGGAGCCCATCTGCTTCATGAGGGCGGTTAACTCACCGTTGGGGCCAACGTAGCGCGCCTTGGCGGCATCGAAGTCGGGGCGAGTGACAACGGTGGGCAGTTCGCTGGCGGCTTTGGCGATAAGTGCTGAGAGCAGGTCTTGCATGGAAAGAGAAAAGGGGTGCCGACGAAACGCACCAAAGGACACAAAAAAAGCGATCAGGTTTTTACGGGCTGCGCGGGCATAAAAAAGGACGGCACCTCAAATGAGGCCCGTCCTTCAGTAAGACGCCCCGTCTCGTGAGAGGCGGGGCGAGCTTGGAAGCGAGCCGGGCAGGCTCGCGTTTTTAAGAGTTAGACCTTCGCGGCGGCTGCAGCGGCGATCTTGGTCTTCAAGGCGGCCTTAACTTGGTTAACGACGGCGGTGAAGGCGGCTTCGTCACGGATCGCGAGATCGGAGAGGACCTTGCGGTCGAGACCGATGTTAGCGGCGTGGAGACCCTCGATGAAGCGGCTGTAGCTGAGGTCATGAAGACGCACAGCAGCGCTCAAACGGATGATCCAGAGGCTGCGGAATTCGGCCTTCTTCTTCTTACGATCGCGGTAAGCGTACTGCCAAGCGTGCTGGACAGCGTCTTTGGCGTAGCGGAAAAGCTTGGACTTCGAGCCGAAATAGCCACGGGCGTATTTCAGCGTTTTCTTGTGCCGCTTGCGGGAAGCGGGGGAGTTTGTTGCACGAGGCATGTTATTTTATTTGGTTTTGGAGCTTTCGGGTCGTCTCGTTAGGATTCACCCGACTAGCTAGTTGTTGTTGATGCCTGGTTTTAGAGGCCGAACGGCAAGCAGCGTTTAAGCGGCTTAGCGTGGCCGGGAGCCACAAGCTTGTCTTTGGAGGCACGACGCTTCTGCTTCGTGCTCTTCGCGGAAAGCAAGTGACGGAAACCGGGCGTGCGGCGGATCAGCTTACCAGTTGCGGTGAGCTTGAAGCGCTTGGCGACGGACTTTTTGGTCTTTTGCATGAGGAGAGCGGGTGAAAACAGAGCGTGCATCCCCGCTTGGCAAGGGGAAAAGTGAACCGTTGTGAGAATAGCCCACATTTGATGTGCCGCAGCGGTGCGGCTAGCACCGTTACGCAGTCGTCTGTGCGCATGCAATTTGCAGGAATCGGGCTGATCGGAGTAGCAGGGGGATGCGAAGGTGAGGCGGTCCTCGCTAAAGTCGCCCGAGCTCACACCTCTGTCTATTAGTTGCCGAATAAACGGAGGACTACTAGTAGGTAGTAACATTTAAAGAGTCGGATAAAAAGTAGCGCGGTGCTTCAGCCTGCATCGGCGATTGCGATGGGAATTCGTTCAAACCTGCGGGCTAAAGCACCGCACTACCTCAGCACCTCTATCCAACACTTTAAATGTTACTGCCTACTAGACCTTAAAAGTCCCGACCAGCTGGCTCAAGGTCGTGGCGAGTCCGTCGAGTTGCGTGGCGCTAGTACTGATCCGGACCGCGCCCTTGGCCGCATCGGCCGAGGCTTGGGAAACGCCGGAGATGTTGCGGGCCACCTCGGACGCGCCCTCGGAGGTCTGCTGCACGTTGATCGACAGCTCGCTGGTCGCGGTGGAAACCTTGTGCACCGTGCCGACAATCTCAGAGGTCGTCGCCGACTGCTCTTCGACCGAGGCCGCAATCGACGAGGAGATGTGCGAGACCTGCTCGATCACCTTGGCCACCTCGTCGAGCGAGCGCATCGAGGCGCCGGCGTTGTCTTGGATTAACGAAACCTGCTTGCGAATGTCCTCGGTGGCGGCGGCGGACTGGCGGGCCAGTTCCTTGACCTCGTTGGCCACCACCGCGAACCCACGGCCGGCTTCGCCAGCGCTGGCCGCTTCAATCGTGGCGTTGAGCGCCAGCAGATTGGTTTGTTCGGCGATGCGGTTGATTAACTCCACCACCTTACCGATCTGGCGGGCGGACTCGTCGAGTTTGCCCATCAAGTCACGAGTCTGACGGGCTTGAGCGTCGGCCTTGCGAGCGATCTCGCTTTCGTGGGCGCAGTTGCGGGCGACCTCTTGGATGGAAGACGACATTTCCTCCATGGCCGCCGCCACCGTGGTGGTCGATTGGGTGATCTGAGTGGCCGCAGCGGCCATCGATTTCGAGTTGCTGGATAACTGCTCGCCGGCCGAGGCCACGGTGTTAGCCTGCACGGTGGTCTCCTCGGACGTGGCCGCTTGGTTGTTGGCCGTTTCGGTGAGCACCTGCGAGGCGGTCAGCAGATCGGAAGCCGACTTGCTCAGGCTGACCACCAGTTGGCGCAGGTTGGCGATCGACGCATTGATCGCCCCGGCCAAAACCCCCAACTCGTCGGAACGGTTCAGCTCGATCTGGGTGGTGAGATCGCCCTTGGCGAGTTTCTCCATGGCACCCACGCACAGCTGGATCGGCCGAGTGATGGAACGAGCAACGAGGAAGGCGACGCCGAGTAGCAGCACGAGCGAAACGCCCACGGTCAAGTAAGTGGCCCGGTTGGCCGCGATTACCCCGGAATGCAGCTCAGCATCATTGTTTTGCACCACAATCGACCAGCCCAGCCCGGGGTAACCAAGGGCACCAGCGGACTTCGCATAACCGGCAGTCATCTCGCACTTATACTCAGTGGAGTAATAGTTGACCGTACCAAACGCATTGGGGGCGAGCGCCGCCTTCACGCTCGGGTTGGCGGCGGCCAAGTTCAGTTTCAGGACCTCGTTGTAATCGGGCCGCAGCTCCTTGCTGCCGATGTGATGCGGATTATAGCGGGTCACCAGCGTACCGTCCTTATTGACCAGCAGGATCACCGTGCTGGAAAAACCCGATGCCTCCATCCGCCGCCAGTCCTGCTGGATAATGCTTTCAGCGATCAGCGAATAGTCGGCGAGGTTACGCCACACCCCGAGGAACTCGCCCTTGGGGCTCATGATCGGAGCAGAGAAGCCCACCGTGAGGTGGTTGCCGCCGCGCAGCCGGACCACGTCCGGGTCAACGCCGACGTCCTCGACCACAGTGCCGGTGAGCACGTCGGAGGCGAGGAAGCGGCCCTCCCGGGCGTCTCGGAACCACCCGGCCTTAGCGCAATCTTTGCCCAGCATGAAGCTGGTATCGACCGGCTTGCCGGCAGCGTCGGCGGTGTTGGCGGCGATCACCTTGCCTTGGGCGTCGGTGACCACACTCAGAGTGTACAACCCGTACAACCGCACATAGGTGTTGATCGCTTCGGTGAGTTTTTGTCGGCCCGCCGGCTGACTCAGGTCGTTATCGAAGAGGACGTGATTGGTCGCGAAGGCCTGCACGTCGCCGTAGCGCTCAAAGAAGTTGCGCTCAATGGTTTCGAGCGAACCGCCGGCGGTCGTCTTCAGGCGCAGATCGATGTCGCTGGCGATCTTGGCGGTGGATTTCAGGCTAAGTCCGGCGATCACCAACAAGGGGATCAGGCCGACGGTGAGCAGGATCAGAACGAAACGGCCAGTAAGGTTAAGTTTCATGTTAGGTGGGGCGTTGAGGGTAATTTAGGGGGAACGCGGTCGGGGAATCAGATCAGTTACAGGGATACACCGAAGGGGTGGGACGCTGGTTAGAATTGAGGGCTAGTGAGGGGAAAGCACTTGGGTGAGCGCGCGGCAGAGGCGCTCCCGGTCGAGTTTGGTTTCGTAATGGTCGATGCCGGCCGCCTTGGCCTTCGCATGGAAGTCGTCGCTGTCGCGCGCCGACAGAGCGATCACCGGCAGAGACTTAAGGCGGGTGTCGTCGCGTACGCGGGCGGTCAACTCGAAGCCGTTGAGCCGGGGCATTTCCAGATCGGTGATCAACACGTCGTAATGGCCGGTTTGCAGGCGATCCCAGGCGGCTTCGCCATCGTCGGCGATGTCGAGGCTTCCCACGACCTCGGTCAGACTACGACGGACGGCCTCGCGGAAAAAGGCGGTGTCCTCGGCAAGCAGCACGCGCAGGGATGACAGTTCGCCGACCTTGGGTGGTTTGGCATCGATGCCGGCGGCTTGGAGCAAACTGTACAAATCCACCACCACGGTCAGGCGGTTCTGCAGGCTCGCCGTGCCGAGCACTCCCGGGCCGCGCAACGAGGCAGTGTCGAGTGCGTCCACAGGCAAGTCGGTCGCATCCAAAATCTGCTCGGCGATGAGCGCCACCGCGTGATGAATGAGGCGCGGCACGATGATGTGGACCTCGGCTGGCAGGGCACCGGCCGGGGCGACCGGCAGGTGATCCTGAATGCGCAACAGCCGCAACGTGGGGCCGTTGGCTTGGCGAAAGAAATCGTGACCACCAATCCGCTCGATGCGCGAGGAGGCGATTTTCTCGATGCGCCCGATATTGGCGATGTGGAGGGCAAAGGTCTCAGCCGAGCCATCGCGGAACAACAGGATGCGCTCGGTGGCGATCAGCGCCGCCTCCCGCGTCAGCGCTCGGGTGGAGGAAGCCTCAGAGGAGGGCAACCGGCCGGCGGCGATGCCCGCCAAATCCAAAATCAGTGCGATCTCGCCCTGGCCAAGCAAGGTCGCCCCCGAGTAAAACCCGGTGCCTTGCAGGTGGCGACCAAGCGGCTTGACCACGATTTCCTCGGTGTCGGCGACCAGCTCGACCTGGAGGCCGAAACGCCGGTTATCGAGCTTGAGGATCAACACATAACCGGGGGACTCGTCGGCCATACGGGTGGGCAGGCCGAGCAGCGTAGACAAGTTAATCACCGGCAAGAGTTCCTCGCGCAACCGGATGACCAGGGAGCCGCCGAAGCGCTCGATCGGCCGCTCCGCGCTTGGCCGGACGATCTCCAGCAAGTTGAGCTGCGGCACGGCAAACCGGCGCGTCGAACAGCCCACGATCAGGGCGGGGATAATGGCCAAGGTCAGCGGCAGGCGGATGATCAGCGCGGTCCCGTGGCCAACGACCGATTCGATTTCCACGCGCCCGCCGAGCCGCTCGATGTTGGTCTTCACCACATCCATGCCTACCCCGCGCCCGGAGACGTCGCTGACGACCGCAGCGGTTGAAAACCCGGGTGCAAAGATCAACTGCCAGGCCTCGGCCACAGTCATGCGGGCGGCCTGGTCGGCGACGATCAGGCCCTTTTCCACAGCCTTGGCTTTGAGCACTTCGGGGTTGAGCCCACGCCCGTCGTCGCGCACCTCGATTTGCACCCGACCGGCAAGGTGGGCGGCGGAGATGCGCACATGTCCGGCGGCAGGTTTACCGAGACGCAGGCGTTCGGCGGCCGGCTCGATACCGTGGTCGGCGCAATTGCGGATCAGGTGGGTGAGCGGATCGGACAGCCCCTCGATCAAGGCGCGGTCCAACTCAACGTCGTTACCCACCGTTTCCAGCTCGATTTCCTTGCCCAGCTTCTGGCCCAGATCGCGCACGATCCGGTTAAAGCGTCCGAATAAGCCGCCGACCGGTTGGAGCCGGGCGCGCATGATGGTGCGCTGCAAGTCGGTGGTCACGCCGCTGATGCCCTGCACAATCCCGGCGAGCCCTTCTTGGCCCGGGGTGACGACGCCGCCGCGAGCCGGGGCGGCGATGCGCAACAATTGGTTACGCCCCAGCACCATCTCGCCGGCCAGGTTCATCAGGGCGTCGAGCAGGGAAACGGAAATGCGGACGGTATCCTCTGTCTTGACGCGGGCGGCGGGGCCACCGGCGGAGGCCGGATCGACCGGCACTGGCACAGTTGAAGGAGTGCTCATGATGGTTTTTTTGGGGGGGGGGCGTGACCTCGGCGGCGGGCCGAGGAGGGGTGGACAACGCAAAAGAAGCGGCCGGAACGAGACTGGGCTGGGTGGCGAGCCATTCAGTCCAGACTGCTTTGGGGGAGCAGATCAGCCGGTCTGCGGGCAGGTTAAAGGCGCTCTGCAAAAGGTCGGGCTCCATGGCCGTGGCGAACAGCAGGGTGCAAGTTAACTCGCTAGCCACCGCCTCGGACAAGTCGCCCTCGCTCAGGGTCGTAGCGGCCGCGATCAGTAGGCCGAGCGACTCCACGTCGCGAAAGTAGTCCAACAGCGTCTGCCCGGCAGCCTCGATGTCGGCCTTTAGTTGCAGCTCGATCACATACAGGTGTTGGCCGTTACACAGACTGGAGCGGACCAATTCCGGATCGATCGAGATGCCCCGCAGGTAGGCAGGCAAAACCGGCAAAGCGCCCGTGGCTGGCTTGACGGGTGCCTCAAAATCCAGGCGGGCGGCCAAGGCGGCGCGTTCTTGCCGGGTATCCACTTCCGGCGCACGCTCCGGAGCGCCCACCATCACCCGGAGGTGATCGGTACTACCCAGAAACAGGTTGATCAGCTGGCGATCGGCATAGAGGCGACCGTCGCGCAGCAGTGCCATCACGCTCTCCATGAGGTGCGCCAAATCGGTGATCGCGGTGAGCCCGAAAAAACCGGCCGTTCCCTTGATGCTGTGGACGGCGCGGAACAACCGGTTGAGCAAGGCGGCGTCGTTCGGGGTGGCCTCCAGCCGGACCAGGTCGGTCTCGAGGGTTTCGAGGTGCTCGCTGGCCTCTTGCACAAACAAGGCGAGCATTTCGGTTTCGTCGGCGCTCATGGTGATTAAGCGGCGGCGGAGATCCCGAAGCGCTCGTTGAGATTGAGCAGCCCAAACAGCCGGCGAACGCTCGCCGAAGCGTTTTCGATGCGGAAGGGAATTTTCCGCAAATGGGCCTCCCGGTACAGGCCGATCAGCAAGTTCAGCCCCTGCGAGTCCACCTGGCCGACCCGGGTAAAATTGGCCACCAGCGCCGTGGCCGAGGGATGATTTTTTAGCAGCTCGATCAATTCGGCGCGCACCGGCACGACGTTAGTCGAGATCAAATCGCCGTCGAAAGTGAAGATCAGCGTGGTGTCAGAAAATGAGGCATCCATGACGTTTTTGAGGGGTTAGACCGAGGTGACGGTTGAGGGACGGAGTACGGCGTTAACATGCAACAAGGTGACCAAACCGGCGGGACGCGGGATAACCCCGGCAATGCAGGCGGGGTCCAGCCCCGAGAGGCTTTCCGGGGGCGGCGGCAGCACGCCGTCGTCATGCCGAAGAATGTCGCCAATCTCGTCGACCAGCAGACCCAACAGGTCCTGACCTGCTTGTTCGGCAGCCTCGGGCTGCTGGGCGAGACGGCCGAGCTCAACACTGGTTTTAAAAACAATACAACAGGCGGAGGGCTTTTCCCCGGTGCCCGCGCAGCCCAAGCGCAAGTCGAGATCGAGGGCGGTGAGAATCTGTCCACGCAGGTGAATGAGCCCGCGTACGATGGGCGGAGCTTGGTCGACCGGCGTGAGGCTCGGTTGACGGAGAATCTCGCGCACCCAGAGCAAGTCGCAGGCATACCAGCGGCCTTGGGTACGGAACGTGAGGAGCTGAGTCGGTTGAGACATGGGGTTTGGGGGTAAAGCAAAACCGTTGGATTGCGGAAAGGTGGGGAATCGAAAAGCGGAGCGACCACATCCAGCCAAAACTTAGACAGCCTAATTTTATCCGACCTCTACTTACTCGCTGCGCCTACCGATCAACTTAATCGGTAAAGTATTTAAATTCAAAAACTTGAAATTAATAAAGAAAAAGGAACCGTACCAACAAGGCCCTTCGACGAGGCAAATACCTAGACAGTAATTGGACCCAGTCAAGAAATATTAGACAAAAATCCAGACAAAATTTCACGCACCTGAATTTCAGCCTAAATTATACATAATACGTTAATAATAATATAAATGCATAATAAGTTAAAAACCATAAGCAAGACAACTGACGCCACTTGTCTAACTTTAAAGGTTGATGAAATCGTTCCAAGCGGACAGTTTAAGGCATGCAAAAAGGAAGTTCAATTCGAGTGGCGGCGGCCCAAACCGGCCTGACCGCCCACGTAATTCGCGCCTGGCAAAAGCGTTACCATCTCCTTGACCCGGCCCGCTCGGAAGGCGGCCACCGCCTGTATTCGGCGGCGGACATGCAACGCCTATCCTTGGTGGCCCAAGCCACCCGTCTGGGCCACCCGATCAGCTCGGTGGCTCAATTGCCGGATGCTGAGCTGCGGCAAATGCTGACGACTGCGGCCGCAGCGCAAACACCGCCGGTGCCGCAGGAGGCGCAGAACCTAAGTGTGTCGACACCCTCCGCACAGGCAAAGGCCGAGGACCTGAAGGCCGAAATCATGGCCGCTCTCGAACGGATCGACGCCCGGGCTATCGACGAAATCCTAGAGCGGGCCGACATAGCGCTGGGCTGGCAAGGACTGCTGCAACGGGTGATCGCACCGACCGCCGTTGCCATCGGCGACGGCTGGCGGGCTGGAACCCTAATGGCCACCCACGAACATATTTTCACGGCCACGGTGCGGAAATTCTTGGGGAGTTTCTACCTACAGCACTCGCGCACCGAGAACGCACCGCGCATCGTCATCGCCACGCCCCAAGGCCAAGTCCACGAACTCGGCGCACTACTGGTCGCCGCCACCGCCGAAAACGTCGGCTGGGACGCTACCTACCTTGGGCCAAACCTACCTGTCACCGACATCATCGGCGCCGCCGTGCGCCGCCAAGCCAAGGTCATCGCGCTGAGCATCATTTACCCGCTCGACGATCCGGCGCTGCATTACCGGCTCAAGCAAATGAAACGACTGCTGCCCGCCGGCCTGCACCTGATGGTGGGCGGCAGCGGTGCTTACGCATATCAGGAAACCCTTAAGGCCATCGGCGCAGCCACCCCGGACAACCTGATGGACGTTGCTGCGCACTTGGACCAACTGCGGCTTCAACCCCAGCTTACCCCAGCCCCACGCCCCGACTCGCAGCCGGCCCCAGCCGCCCCTGCGCAACGCCAGCTGTTACACGCCCGTTCGTAATGCGGTAAAATCCAGCGACCTAGGTGACAGTAAATGTTAAAGTCTCGGACCGAAAGTAGTGCGGTGCCTCAGAGCTTAATTCAGAACCTGGATTTTGAACTTAGGCTGGAGGCGGCCCCAGCCTAAGTCACCGGACGAGGAAACACCGGTCCCTTGCTCACTGGTTTAGCTGTGAGCAGGCGCGTCTGCTTCGGATTTCTTCGGGAACGCCAAAGACCAAGCTACCGACAACGCCAGCAGCGCTCCGATGATGCCAAGTGACCACGTAATGGGGAACTTGCCGCCGAAGGCGTGATTGAGGTAAACCATCTTCAGACCCACGAAGGCTAGGATGAAACCCAAGCCGAATTTAAGCGCCCAGAACTTGTGCATGACGCCCGCCAGTAGGAAAAACAAGGCCCGTAGACCAAGAATAGCGAAGACGTTGGAGGTGAAAACAATCAGCGGCTCCTTGGTAATGGCGAAAATCGCCGGCACCGAATCAACCGCGAAGACGATGTCCGTCACTTCGATAAAAACCAAGCAGACCAACAAGGGCGTGGCGTGGAGCACACCGTTTTTGCGCAGGAAAAACTTGTCGCCGTCCAAGGTGGGCGTGATGGGCAAAAACTTCTTCAACAGACGGATGATAGGGTTTTTTTCCGGTTCGATTGGCTTTTCCGATGCAAACAGGATCTTGATACCGGTCAGGATCAGGAAGATGCCGAAGATCCAGATGACCCACTCATACTGCATGAGCACGGAGCCCAAGGAGATAAAGATGATGCGGAAAAACAACGCACCCAAAATGCCGTAGAACAGCACGCGATGCTGGTACTTGGCCGGAATTGCGAAGTAGGAAAACACCACCACAAATACAAAGATATTGTCCACCGAGAGGGCCTTCTCGACTACGAAGCCGGTCAGAAACTCGAGCGCAGACTGGTTAGCCAGCCGAGTAGTCTCGGCGGCGACCGCGGCGGCACCAGTTATACCTTGCGCCGTAAGCGCATCCAGCAAGGGCGGATACTGGGGGAATTTCCACAGCGAGTATTGCCAAAACCCGTAGGCGAAAAGCATCGCCAATGAGATCCAGGCCACGCTCCAGCCGGCGGCCTCTTTGACTGTCACGACATGGGCGTCGCGGTGAAAAACGCCCAGATCGAGCGCGAGCATGCCGAGCACGAACAACGTAAAGAGGCCATAGAGCCACCAGTAGTCGGCGATAGGGAAGAGCATTATATTTTGCATGTAGTAAGAAATAGGGCCCGTGGGCGGTTTGTCAGAGAACGGTTTCGGACCTCGCACTCAAGGCTGGTGCTTAGGTTTGGAAACGCATTCGGCAAATTCCAGCCTATTACAACTCCTATTTGCGCCCGTTGCCGTCGCGGCGCAGGGTGCCGCAGGGCTACCAGGTAGAAACATTTAAAGTGTCGGATTCAGAACCGGAATTTTAACGCAAAGTTCGCCAAGACCGCAAAGGACCGATCCTAGGTCCGACTTCTTAGCGTTCTTTGCGATCTTAGCGTTAACACTCCGCATCAGTCAGACACCCGACCACGTTCAGCACATCTATCCGACACTTTAAATGTTACAGTCTACTACTAAGCAGTAA
>CANIXX010000029.1 GCA_947471115.1 Opitutaceae bacterium
GTACGGGCCATCGTTCACGTCACGCTCCCCACAATGTAAGTCATGTGGGCGGCATCCTCCCTTCATAATGAACTCTATCCTACGCACATTTCGCTCTGGATTGCTTGTGATGACTTTTGCCGTCGCTCTTCACGCCGACGTCACGCCCCATGCGCTGTTTTGCGATCACGCCGTGCTCCAACGCGATAAGCCTATCCCCGTTTGGGGTCAGGCCGCGCCGGGCGAAAAAGTCACGGTGCGCCTCGCCGGTAAAGTCGCCGAAACCACGGTTGCTGCTGCCGATGGTCGCTGGTCGGTGCGCCTGCCCGCCCAGCCCGCTGGCGGTCCGTTTACACTCGTTTTTGAGGGCAACAACCGTGTCGAGCTGAACGACGTCTGGCTCGGCGAGGTCTGGCTGTGCTCCGGCCAGTCCAACATGGAACGCCAGCTCGGCCTGCGCAGCGGGCAGAAGCCGCTGGTCAACTGGGAGACGGAGGTGGCCTCGGCGGATTATCCGCAGATCCGCCATTTCGCTGTTGCTCGCACGCCGTCGGATACGTCCAAGACCAACACCGCTGGAAAATGCGAGGTGTGTTCGCCGCAGACGGTCGCCCAGTTCACTGCTGTCGGCTACTACTTCGGGCGTGAGCTTCAACGTCACCTAAAGGTTCCGATCGGCCTTATCCACTCCTCTTGGGGCGGTACACCGGCCGAAACGTGGATGCGCGGAGATTTACTCGCTGCTCAGTTCCCCGAAGTGCTCGCGGCAAAGGAAAAAGCAGTCGCCAGTTACAAGGAGGCCTTGGCGAAATACAAAGTGGACGAACCCGCGTTGCTGAAGGCCTGGGTCGAAGCCACTACGGCCGCCAAGGCCGCGGGCAAACCCGAGCCCAAAAAGCCGGCAGGGCCGCGTGATCCCAGCACATCACAGAACCGTCCGGCATCCCTTTACCAAGGTATGATCGCGCCGCTTCAGCCCTATTCGTTTCGGGGCGTTATTTGGTATCAGGGTGAAGCCAACGCCGGCCGAGCGGAGGCCTACCGCACCCTGTTTCCCGCCTTAATCGGCGATTGGCGGGCGCAGTGGGGCCAGGGTGATTTCCCGTTCCTTTTCGTACAAATCGCCCCGTTCAAGGGGCAACCGCCCGAGATTCGCGACGCCCAACTCCACGCCTGGCGCGTCACCCCGAACACGACCATGGTCGTTACGACGGACGTCGGTGACGCCAACGACATCCATCCGACTCGCAAAGAGCCAGTCGGCATTCGTCTGGCACTGGCTGCACGGGCTTTGGCTTACGGTGAAAAAATCGCCTACTCCGGCCCGCGTTTCACTGGTGCCGCCGTCGCTGGGTCAAAGATGATCGTGAGCTTTGACCACCTCGGCGGTGGACTCGTCACCAAGGATGGACCGCTGCGCGGTTTCACAATCTCGGCTGACGGGAAAACCTTCGTGCCGGCGCTGGCCGACATCGTAGGCGACACCGTCACGGTCCATGCCGACGGCGTGACCACCCCCGTCGCAGTGCGCTACGGCTGGGCCAACGTGCCCGACGTCAATTTGTTCAATGCCGCCGGCTTGCCAGCGTCCCCCTTCCGCAGCGACGGGGAGCGTTGAGCGCGGCAACTCCGCTCCCGTTGAAACGTGTCCCCCTTGTTGTAACCGAAACAGTATGACGAACTGCTTTTCTGCACCGGTTATCCGCGTGCTACCCCGATTCCCCCAACCCCTGTTTGCCGTTATGCTTAATCTCCGCGCGTTCCGAGTCTCCGTTGGTCTGCTTGCACTGGCGTTCATAACCGTTCCAGCCTTCGCGCAACCTGTCGTGTTACCCGCACCGCCGCAAAACCAAGGGTTGCCTTACACCCGCTCAGCCCACGCCGCTGCGCTCGCTAAATTGGGCGACCACATCGCGGTGTTTGCCGGTAGTCGCTACGGCTACGTTCAGGGCTACAAAACGCGTCTCGACCCCGCGCAACTGCGTTCCGGCGAGGCTGTGTGGAGGGACGGTGTGGTGCTCGTTCCCGCTGCCTTCGCTGTCGCTCTCGATCTGGGCAAAATTTCGCCGGTGTCCGCTCCCGACGGGCTCGATAACCGCTGGGTCTATGACGTGGGTCTGAAGCCCGCGCCGACCGACACTTCGGCGCTGGCCGATCTCGCCGCGCTCGCTCAAGCCAAGGGCCTCATTGTGTCTTCCCCCACTCGCGGGCTGCTCATTATCGGCCGTACGCCCGTCGTTTTTTCGGAAGCCGAAACGGGCCTGCTCGACAGTGTGATCACGCTTTTTGACACCCCGGAAAAGTTCGCCGATCCGGACATTGCTACGCGTGCGTTGCCTGCGCCGGCTCGCCAGGGAAAGTGGACTGATCACGTCAAAGCCTCCCCGGCGCAACTGGCGGTGTTGGCTGGACCGGAGACCGTTTGGCCAACCGTTCCCAAGTCCAGCTACGACCTTACGGGATTTAACGCGGCCCTGCTCGGTTCGGCCGTGCCTGCGCCGGGTGTTTATCCTCGGCTGCTGTTCACCGAACAGGACCTTCCGGCACTCGCAGCGCGGGTAAAATCCTCCCGTATGGGACAGCTTTCGCTGATCGAGCAGGCTCACCTGTTTGCCAAAAGCTGGTGGGACCCAACCACCAGTGACGGCCAGATTTTTAAGAAGCTGTATTCGGGCGACCTCGCTGGGTTGGAGTGGGAAGCTGCCCCCGGCACGCCGCTCAATTCCTATCCTCATTCCTTCAAAGGCCAAAAGCCCGGGATCTATAATTCCCATGTCGCCTATGTGCCCGAGTGCCTCACCTCGATGGCGCTGTATTGCTTGCTCACCGGTGACGAGGCGCGCGGCCGTCAGGTCGGCGCGGCGGTGGCCAACTATTACAAGCTCCGCGAGCCTTTGGTCGACCAATGGCTAAAAATCAGCGACTCCGAATTCGCCTCTTCCACCACCGACGTGAACGGCGTGGTGGTTAATCTGAACGGTGCCGGTGCCTCCACTCATTGGCGTAATATCCACGGTCTCGTTGCGCATATGAACCTCGCGCTCTCCCTCGATTTTGCCGGCAAGTGGATGAATGCCGCCGAAAAAGAGACGATGCGCCGCGTGATTGCCAAGGCCACCTACGGCCGCCGCAGTTACGCCCAGGATGCGCCGGTGCGTTTCCGTGACGTGAACTGGATGGGCTGGGACCTCCCGCATTTTCTGGCCGTCGCCGCGATCGAGGGTTTGCCCGGTTTTGATCCCGAGGCCTACGAGTCGGGTGCCGAGAGTATCCGCGCCTTCTGCGACTGGGGCATCGACGACTCGGGGGTTGTTTTCGAGAGCAACGGCAAGACCCCCGGTAGTTTCCAATTCATTTTCCTGTCGATGATCACGCTCGCCCGTCGCGGCGAAAACCTCTTTGGCCATCCGCACTGGCGCAAGCTGCTCGATGGGCAGATCCAGATGACCTCACCCAACGGCCAGGTCATCGTGAACAGCGGCACCCAATACACGCCCTACAGTCGCCAGGAGTTTTCCCTCCAGCTCGCCAGCGAACTTAAGAGCTTTTTTCCCGCCGATCGCCGTCCCGATTACCTGGTTACCAAGGCGATCAGCCAGCCCGGTGCCGACACTGACGAGTACCATCGCACCTGGCCGCGTTCCGATTTCGCCGTCGAGACTTACTCGACCGAGGTCGCTTTGCGCTCCCGCTTGCGCCTGCCGAGCCTGACCTACCCGGGCTTCGTGCGCGGGATTCTTTATGACAGTGACACCGTGCCCACGACTCGCGCTGACTTGAACCTACCGCTGGATTTTAACGCCCCGACTCAAGGGGTTTTCTCCAGCTACAGTGACCGCACCCCGGAGGCCGCTTGGATTAACCTCTACGTGCGTCCTCATCATTATTTGGGTGCCGGCCATCATCACGCCGATGCCGGTATGTTTCACTTTTCCGCGCTCGGCGTAGACTGGTTCACCCAGTCGCCGTTTCACCAGGCGTTCAACGGCGAGTTTTTTAACCTCGTGCAAGTGGACGGTAAATCCGAGCCCACCTCTGTGCCCTCCGCAGGCATCCTCGGCTACAACGGCCCGGCCACTTACCTCGGGGCGATCACCACGCCGCACGCTTCAATCGGTTCGGCTGATCTGACCTATGCCTATTCCTGGCGCTGGCTCACCCAGCCGCCGCAGGTGTGGTCTGCCGAGTTGAAGGCGATGGGCTGGGAGCTGGAACCGTCCGCCGAAAACCTCCGCATCTGGGCCGGCACCGACCGCTATAAGCTGCGCCCGTGGTGGGCCAATTATAACTATTCGAATTACATCCCGACGAGCCGCGCGCCGTTTAACCCGATGCGCCATGTTTTTCGCAGCACCGCCCTTATCCGCGGCCAACACGCCTACGGTCTCGTCATCGACGATCTGCAAAAAGACGACGCGCCCCACCTTTATCAATGGGCCGCCATGCTCAATGGCGGCGTCTGGCACGCCGATGTCGGCGGCCTTCCGGCTAACTCGCTCGCCCTCGGTTTCCGCGCAGGCGATCCCGACGACAAATTCGCTTCTGCGCCCGTCATGATCACCCCCGCCGCCGGTGAGCCGCTTCTGCTGGTCGTCGCTCTCGGGCTCGACGCCAGTGGCGACCCGCAAAAGCCGCTCGTTCAAGTCGAGCGCATCTCCGGCCCCAACGACAAAAAAGGCGGTGCGACTTACTTCAACCGTCTCGTGGTTAACCGCCGTGATGTCGCCGTGAATTACCGCACGCTTCTGCTGCCCGTGCGTGCTGGTGAGCCGTTGCCGGTGGTCGCCTACGACGCCACCCAGTCAGTCGCCACCGTAAGCTGGCCGGGAGGCCAGACCGATATGCTCACCTTCACTGTCGGTGGCGATGCCCGTTCGCACCTGAGCGCCCGCCGTGGCGACACGGTGCTGTTGCCTTAACGTCGCTTACCGCGCCGGATACCTTTTCGCGCTTTAAGGCTCCACTTTTTTTACCCGAATTCTGATTATTAAAATGCGTTTTCTTGCTACCCTGTGCCTGAGATTAGATCTGTGCGGGGGGGGTAATGCGGCCACGTCTGCCGCAGGTTCCGCAGCGGCAGCGCCAGCGAGATTAACGAGCTGTGACGTCTCCTGGTCCACACTGGGTCGCGACTCCCAGGACTCCATGCCGCTAGGCAATGGCGATATCGGCCTCAACGTCTGGACCGAGTCGAACGGCGGCCACGGCGAGCTAGGTCTGCAAAAAATGCTCATCCAGTGTGACGGTCGGAAAATTTTCCTGCTGCCCGCCTGGCCCACCGATTGGACCGCCGACTTCAAGTTCTTTGCACCCTTCAACACCACGGCCACTCGCCCCTTTTTTGCGTAATCAGCCGGCGATGCGGCGGGCGGCGGCTTGCGCCTTTAAACACAGTTCGGCCGCTTTGAATACATGCCTTTGGGTCATGGCTGTCTCCGTGCGGTTCAGGCAGTCGAGGATCAGTTCGCCAAAATACCGGAAGCCCACTTTTCCAGCCACGTTCAGGTGGTGCTCGCCTTTTTCATCCACCAGATAGACGTGCTCGCCGGTTTTTTCCCGGCCGATGTCCACGTATTTGCGCAGCTCGATGTAGCCGTGGGTGCCGAGGATGGTCATGCGGCCATCGCCCCAAGTGCTCAGGCCTTTGGGGGTAAGCCAGTCGACGCGGATGTAGTTGGTCGCACCGTTGTCGCCGAGGAGATTGGCCTCGCCGAAGTCTTCCAGCTCAGGGTGCTCAGGGTTGGCGTAGTTGGCTACGGCGGCATGTGTGACGGTGGCGTCGCTGGCACCGGTGAAGGTGAGAAATTGTTCAAACTGGTGGCTGCCGATGTCGCAGAGGATGCCGCCGTAGCACTCTTTTTTGAAGAACCAGTCGGGGCGGGTGGCTGCGTTGAGCCGATGCGGGCCGAGGCCGATGACTTGGACAACGCGACCAATGGCGCCCTGTTGCACGAGGTCGGTGGCGTACATGGCGGACTCCACATGCAGGCGTTCGCTGAAATACACCGCGTATTTGCGCCCCGTGCGGGCGACCACCCCTTGGGCTTCTTCTAACTGGGCGAGGGTGGTGAAAGGTGTCTTGTCGGTAAAATAGTCTTTGCCTGCCTCCATGACCCGGCAACCGAGCGGACCGCGTAAATGGGGGATGGCGGCGGCGGCGACAAGGTGGACTGTGGGATCGGCCAGAATGTCGTCGAGCGAGCGGGCAAGTTGGGCGCCGGGAAAGCGGGCAACGAGGGCTGCGGCGCGTGTCGGGTCGGTGTCGTAGACCCACTTGAGTTGGCCACCGGCCTCGACCAGACCGGCGCACTGACTGTTGATGTGGCCGTGGTCGAGGTGTGCGGCAGCGAAGATGAATTCGCCGGGTTTCACCACCGCTACGGGTTTGGTCTGGGGAGCGTAATTCAGGCTGGGGTTGGTGGAGCTCATAGGGCGGGTGGCGCAGGGGCGGATTCGGAGACCGTTCAACCTAAATCCGGCAGTTGAATTTAACCACGGATTGCACAGATAGCACAGATAGAAAAACTTGCATACTATTCCGTGGTAAAACGTAACTCACCCCTGTGATGTGTATGGGGATTCTTTAATACGTTGGTAATCTGTGTATTCCGTGCAATCAGTGATTCAAATCCTTTTTCTCGGTTCAAAACTCAACATTCAACATCCAACGTTCAAGGGGATCGGCGGCGGTTGCCGCTTGCCGGTTGATCTGCGGTTGGCTGTTGGACGTTCAATGTTGAATGTTGGACGTTGCTGGGGGGGATTGCGAATTGGCCTCAGACCGTCTCGGGCAGGCCGGAGGCGATCGAGCGCGACATGGCGTGGAGCATGCGCACGCCGGTAATGGTCACGTCGGCGTTGTGGCGGATCGCTCCCGGCACCCCGCGCACCGCGTCGTGGAAGGCGATCCAATCGTACCAGCCGGCGAAATCCCCGGGCTTGGTTTCGTGGCGTTCCACCGGCTTGCCTGGACGCACCAGCTCGACCACCGCGTGGTCACCCGACATGTCACTTTTGCCGGTGCGTTCAACCCAGCGGCGGATCACTCCGCGTTCACAGGCGAGGTGGATTTCGTCGGCATAGGGGTGGCCGTCGTTGATGCAGAACGAGGCGAAAATATTGGCCACTGCGCCGGTGTCGTAGGCGATCGAAATCTGGGCGTTATCCGGCGTGGGGCGACCCGTGCGCAAGCGCGCGTGTTGCACATAAGCTGAGGTGGGCTGGCCGGGCAGGGCGGCGAATTCGTTCATGAGGTAAACGCCGAGACGAAACAGTGATCCACCGGGGCAACGCTTCGGGTCGTCGGCCCAGCCGCCATCGGCTTTTTCCTGGTAATTGGCCCAGGTACGGCCTTGCAGGGCGACGGGACGGCCTAGGTCGGCTTCGGCCAGCCAACGGCGCATGAGCGCGAGGTCGGAGGCGGGCTTGGTGCCGGGGGAATTCAGGTGCAGCGCCAGCCCGGTGCGATCTGCCGTGGCGAAGGCACGGCGCGCTTCCTCGGGGTCGAGTTCGAAGGGCTTGGTGGTCATCACGTGTTTACCGGCTTCCAAGATGCGCTCGATCAGGCGCGCGCGTCCGGCCGGTCCGGTGAACAGGCCCACGGCTTCCACCGTCGGGTCGGCCAAAACCTCGTCGAGGCTGGCGTAGGTCGGCACCTTGAGCTCGGTGGCCAGCGCGGTGACGCGTGGCACGTCGAGGTCGCACAGGCCGGCGAGCTCGATGTGCGGGGTGCCGCTGGCGAGGTTGCGGGCGATCAACGCGCCGAAATTGACGCCGAGGAGCACCATGCGCACAGGGCGCACAGTCGCGGTTACAACAGGGGCGGGGAGGGGAGCGGTAGCGGTGAGGCTCATGAGGAGTGGGGAAGGTAGTCGGCCCAGGCGAAACGGGCTTGGTTGGCGGAACCCTGACCGTGGGCGGTGGCGAATAGGCCCAGCATCACGCCGTTGTAACCGCCGGCAGTTTCGCTGCACAGGTAGCGCACCTCGCCGCGAGCGAGCTCATGGTCGCCGGTGGCGTCGTGGTAGCCGAGGTGGTAGTGGCTGCGGTCGCCGCTGATCAGCAGGGTGAGCGGTCCGTCGCCGACGACGGGATACGTCGCCACGTCGGCGGCCAGACTGCCGATTCGGCGGCGAACCACCAGGGTGCGTTGTCCGCCACGTTGGGTTAAGAAAATGTCGTAGTGGTGGGCGTGGTCCATCAACACGGTGAGCCCGGCGGCTTCATGCTCATTGGCCGGCGCGAAGTCCAATGCGGCGGCGAAGCGAAATTGAAAGTGTTGCTGGCGGCGCAGCACGGCGGCGCAGGCCACGGGTTCGTCGAGCGAGCCCGGCCGGCAATCGAGGCTCAGGCCGGTTTTTTCGGATAACGAATACGCATCGCGCGACAGGTTGCGCAGGTGGACCCATTCGTGGCGCAGCGCGGGGGCGGCAAACGTGTCGCGGGCCGGGGTGGTGGGCCAAGGGTGGGCGGGCAGGCCGGTGTCGAGGTTGACGCCAGCGTTGAGCGGTTGGTTGGCGTTGATCACTGGCCAGCCGTCGGCGGTCCAAGTCAGCGGGGCGAGGTAGGTTTCACGGCCGAGGGGATGAAAGCCGTGTTCGCAATAGCGGTAGCCGAGGAAGACCGCCCACCAGTTACCGTTTTGGTCTTCAACGAAGTCGGCGTGACCGGTGGCTTGCACGGGGCTCATCAGGCTGCGGTGGGTGAGCAGCGGGTTGTGCGGGCAATTTTCAAACGGACCGTAGGGGGCGCGGCTGCGCGAAATGGTGACCATGTGGCATTCTGCTGTGCCGCCTTCAGCCATCATCAGGTAGTAAAACTTGCCGCGTTTGAACAGGTGGGGCGCCTCGGGGTAAGAGCCGCCTGTACCCGGCCAGATGAAGCACGTCGGGCTGAGCTGTTCACCAGTAAGCGGGTTGATTTCGCACTGGTAAGCTCCGCGCACCGGGGCCCAGTTGGTGCCATTGGAGGTGAAATAACAGCGCCCGTCGGTGTCGAAAAACAGCGAGGGGTCGATGCCGCCTTGGGCGAGGAGAACCGGTTCGGACCAGGGGCCGGCAGGATTGGTCGCGTGCACGAGGAAATTACCCAGAGCGGGCATATTCGTCGTGATCATATAAAACCGGCCGTCGTGGTAGCGCAGGGTCGGCGCGTAGATGCCGTCGGAGGGTTTGGTGCCGTCGGGCAAGGGGAGCTGTGTGGGGCGGCTGAGCACGTGGCCGAGCTGGCGCCAGTGGAGCAGGTCGCGGCTGTGCCAAAGTGGGACGCCGGGGAAATACTCGAAGCTGCTGTTAACGAGGTAAAAATCCTCGCCGACGCGGCAGATCGAGGGGTCGGGGTAGAAACCAGGTAGAATGGGATCGGCGGCAGACATGTTGGGGCGGAAGTAGCGAGTAGGCGGAGGGCCGGAGGGGGGCGGCTTGACCCCTAAGGGGCACTGATGGGCACTAATACTGACGACGGCTCGGAGCTGCTTAATGAGTGAGAATGAGTGCTAATGAGTGGTTAAAAATCCGGGGGCGCGGAGAGTCCTCAGTATTCGACGTTGGACGTTGTTGGGCGCGTCATTGAGCGGGCACGGACCTGCTCGTCGCCCCGATCGCCAGTCGAGCGGG
The DNA here is from genome assembly GCA_947471115.1 of Opitutaceae bacterium. Lineage (GTDB taxonomy): Bacteria > Verrucomicrobiota > Verrucomicrobiia > Opitutales > Opitutaceae > Rariglobus. The sequence continues at coordinate 9,594 of CANIXX010000029.1, forward strand.
TACGAGGATGGCGCGGCGGGATTCGCCGGGGGTGTCGAGGCGATTGATCAGGCGGCGAATGGCCGCCGCGCCTAGTTCTTCATCGACCACGTCGGTACTGGTGATGGCGGGGAGGTCGAGTGGGCGAGGTGCAGATGCGCCGTGGTAGCTGACCAACGACATGTCTTGCGGTAGCCGCACGCCCTGTGCGAGCAGGTAGCGGCAGAGTGAGTGGCCGGTCACCGAGCTGGAACACACCCACGCATCCACGCCTTGGCGTAATTGGGCAGTGACCTGCGCAAAAGCCTCCGCGGCGATGAATTCGCTTGGAGAGAGAGCCGATTCCAGGTCGATGCGTACGACTTGGTTTAAGTTAAATTCCAAGTTCTGGCGGGTGAGGGCTTCCACATAGGCGGCGTAGCGCGAGCACGACCAGGTCATCTCCGGGCACAGCCCAAAATAGCCAATCCGGCGGTGTCCTGCGGCATGGAGATGGTGGACGATTTCGGCCACGCCACGACGGTCATCGATGCCGATCAGGTCGATGTTGGTTCCCGAGTAATCATGCACGATGGAAACCGTCGGGAATTTTTCCGCAATGGCGTTGGCGACCTCCTCAGGCCAGCGGTGCAGCAGCACGATGCCTTTAATCAAGCCGGAGCGGAACGAGGCCGGAGCGGTGCGGGCTTCCAACACGCTGGCGCATTGGTCGTGGGCGACGAGGTGGGAGAGGATGGCGACATTGGACACCACTGCGGCGGCACTCATTCCCGCCATGAACCGTTGGTCAACGTTGGGTGAGTTCGTTTGCGACAACGCGAGCACGTGCTGGGGGGCTTCGAGGCGGTTAGGAGCCGCTTTACTGGCTGATCCGCCGGGTAAAATGTAACCCATCTGGTGGGCGAGAGCGGCGATTTGCGTGCGGGTTTCCGGATGAATACCGTCAACTCCACGCAACGCGCGGGAAACGGTGGAAACGGAAAAGCCGAGGCGCTCGGCGATGGCGGCGAGATTGATACGATTGGAGCGGGGGCGTGACATGGGGAAAGTGGGATTGTGTGTGGGTGGTCGGGGGAGATTTTTGCTGAGTGTGCGGGAAGGCGAAGTAAGGCCAATAATAAATTGCGAGTAATTGCGCAATGTAATTTAATTTATTTTAATGCAATGAGTTGCCCACGGAACACGCAAAAGAAGAGGAGTAGGCAGGGCATGTTTGCCCACGAAACACACGAAACACACGAAACACACGAAATAACACGAAAGTCGGCGGGCAGATTTTTAATCGAGAATGGGCTCGAAGGTACGCTCTCCACCGACTCGTAGGTGTTGCCCGCGGAACACACGGACTACACGGAAGAATCCCATCTGGGGCACGAACCCAAAAAAGGCCGACGAACCGTTTTAACCACTTATGGACGCTAATGAGTACTGATTCCATCCATAGAACTCTGGCCCCTGATGAATACATGTCATTTTATATGAGTGGTTAAATTACTTCATGCTTTCGTGTTATTTCGTGTGTTTCGTGGGCAAACTTTCCCCGTGCCGACGCTGTTTCTTCCGTGTATTCCGTGTGTTCCGTGGGCAACACTGCCGGGGAGTTAACCGTAATGGGTGCGAATTCGTGCTAATAACGGACTGAATCTGGTTACCCGCTACCCCCGCTATTCACTACGCGCTGCTGTTTTGTTGCCCACGGAACACACGGGTTACGCGGAAGAATCCCATCTGGCGCATGAACCCAAAACAGACCAACGAACCGTTTTAAACCCGAATGCCGAAATTTAAACCACAGATTTCACAGATGCGCACAGATATCAGAAGGTTGCTGAATTTTAAGCGCGGCTTAAAACGGGGGATAAAGCCAGTTTTATTCACATCCTAAGTGATTGTATATGTGCCATCTGTGTAATCTGTGGTTGGTTTGAATTTCTGCGTTCAGGTTTAACCACTCATGGACACTGATAGGCACTGATTCCACTCATAGAACTCCGGCCCGTTTTTGTGTATCTCATTGGATGTTATTGGTTAATTTCTGTCTTATCTCCGGCTTTCGTGTTTTTTCTTATGTTTCGTGGGCAAACTTTCCCCGAGCCGACTCTGCTTCTTCTGTGTGTTCAGTGTGTTCCGTGGGCAACACGGCTGGGAGTACTGACTTTATTGATTATATTTGCGAAAATTGCCGGTTTGAATTCTTGAGAATTAACTTATTTTTGCGGTTATGGGCGCTCTCTCCAGGATGAAAACTGGTTTTTCCCCTGTATTTTCACACTTGTTTTACGCCATTCACCTATGAGCACCCAACACCTGCCTACGACTGCCGCGAAGTCTTCGCGTTTCCGCTCCCGCCACGCCACTGCCGTCCTGTTCGCCGCGCTGACGGCTGCCGGGCTTTCAACGTCCGCAAGTGCCCAGACGACCTTCATCAAGGCTGACAACACCAACGCCCTAAACACCTCCACCGTTTTAGGGGTTAATACATACAACGTTGTTGGCGTCCCGACCTCAGCAGACACCATCCAGATCGACGGCACTCTGACTGTGAACCGCTCATCTGCGCTTGGGGGCAATCTTACGGTTGCGGGGATTACTTATAGTGCTACGCAAAATTTCCAGGTAAACCCAACCACGGGTGCTGCTTTGACCATCGGTTCCGGTGGTATCACTAAGTCTGGCGGTGCGGCATTGGTTTTAGCTAACGCGGTTACACTCGGTGCGAATCAAACGTGGAGTATCGCAACGGGCACGGGTAACCTGCAAATGAATGGTTCGTTCAGCGATGGCGGCAACACGCTTGCTGTTAACGGCACGGGGACGTTTGATCTACGCGGCACCAATACCTTTGGCTCGAATGTGACAATTGGTGCCGCTATTGGCATTAACGGTGGTGCCACGGTGACCTTTGGTGGTACAAACACCTATGATGTCCTCACGGTCACCAGTGGTCGCGTTCAAGGCGCTACTTTGAATAATTTCGGGGTAGCCAGTAATTTTGGTGACGGCGGTACTAACACCGCCATAAACCTTGGTGGAACAAGTTCTTCTGGTGTTTTTGAGTACACCGGTAACACCGCCTCTAGCAACCGCACGTTCAATATGGACCGCCGGTCGAATGGTAACTCGATCTTGGTCTCGAACTCTGCGACCACGCTCACCCTGAGCGGTACTATCTTAACAAGCGCCGGCAATACAACATCAGAGAAAAGCGTCGCACTGACGGCTGGCGGAGCAGGCAATCTAGTCCTTTCCGGGGTCATCAGTGATCATGCCGGTGCTGCTTTTGACACCAGCCTGATTAAGACTGGCTTGGGTTCAGTAACTCTGACTAAGGCAAATACCTTTGCTGGAGGAGTCTCCGTTACACAGGGCACTCTCTTGGTGGAAAACACCACCGGATCGGGCACCGGCTCGGGCAACGTGAGCGTCGCTTCCGGTGCTGCCTTGGGCGGCGATGGCATCATCTCGGGAAGCGTGACTTTCGCCGATGGTGCGAGTTTCGTCTTCAACACTAGCTCGATCCTAGATGTTACGGGCTCGGTCAATTTCATTAACTTCTCCATCAGCAACGTTGTTGGCCTTGATAACTCGGTTGGTTTCGGCACCTATACCCTGATCGACGGTAGCGCTACCATTAGTTCGACCGGTCTCGCTAATGTGGGCAGCTCGAATGCTATCGACCTTGGTTCGGGCAAGAGTGCCTTTTTCGACCTCACAACAGGCAATCTGCAGGTCACCGTCTCCGCAATTCCAGAGCCGTCCGCCTATGCCGCTTTAGCCGGTCTGGGCATTCTGGGCTTCGCGGTCTCCCGCCGCCGTTCTGGCCGCAGTTCGTAATGAGTTAACCGGCGGGAATCGCCTCGGTTTCCCTGATTGCCTGCAACCTCCAGCGGCCGAGCCTGTGCTCGGCCGCTTTTTTGCGTCCGCTAATCAGACGACCGGCGAAATCACCCGCCCCGCCTTAGCCTTGTGCCGAATTTTAATCCCGAACGCCGAAGTTTTAACCACGGAATTCACAGAAGGGCACAGATAACAGAGTTTTACTAAATTTTAAGACAGGATGAAAAAAGGGATCAAGTTGAGTCCGTTTACCTCCTAAGGGATTGTATCAGTGCAATCTGTGTAATATGTGGTTGGTTTGAGCTAAGGAATTCAGGTTAATACAACGGAAACGACCACAAAATCGGATTTTAACCGCTAATGTACGCTAAGATAAGCTAATTTTAGTCCGCTAATCAGGCGATCGGCGAAGTCGCCCGCTCCGCCTTAGCCTTATGCCGATATTTTAATGCAACGGCCACGACTACGAAATCGGATTTATTAACCGCCAATACCAATAGCTTAACGTGTAAATACGATATTAGAATTTAACCACGGCTTGCACAGATTACACGGGTTGAGTGACTTGCATACTAATACGCGTTACAGTGTAATTCGCCCCTGTGGTGTGTATTAGGATTAATTAACGCTCAGGTAATCTGTGTATTCCGTGCAATCTGTGGTTCTAATTCTTTTTATCGGCTTGAACGAACGTGGCTATTTTAACGCAAAGCCGCCAAGACGCAAAGTTCGCTTTTATAGTAAATGATTTCCTCGCGATTCTTCGCGTCCTTGCGCCTTTGCGTTAAAGTTTTAAATCGAAACGTGTAGGGTATTAGCCGCAAAAAAGCGCAGGAGTCGCAAAAAGTAAAAAGCCCTCCGTTTTTGCGCCGTTTGCGCCTCTTTGAGGCCAGCCTAGGTTTGTTGCGGCTAGATCATTGGCACTCAGCACTCAAGTTAGTTTGCATAAGTTATCGCAAAACTGGCGGAAATTAACTTGGCGAATTAAGGGAATCGGTGAGAATCATTCAAGTTTACCCCGCCTAGGGCCGTTTAGTCTAAGTACGCCTGCCCCCATTTTTTTTGCGGTTACCGAATTCGTATCTTCCGCCCGTCTCACCTTTTACCTTTTCCATGTCCGCCCCCACTTCCGCTCATCCTTGGCTGCCCGATCAGGGCGATGGCACCTACCGCAATCCGGTGCTGCATGCCGATTACTCGGACCCCGACGCGATCCGCGTGGGCGACACCTATTGGATGACGGCTTCGAGCTTCACCGCCACGCCTGGGCTGCCGATTCTGCGTTCGCGCGATTTGGTCAACTGGGAACTGGTTAACCACGCGATTCGCCAAGTGCCGCACGCCAGCTACGCGGCCGTGCGTCCCGGCTGCGGCGTGTGGGCTCCGTCGATTCGCCACCACGCAGGGCTTTTTTGGATCTTTTTCCCCATGCCCGACGAGGGCATCTACGTCACCACAGCGGCCGATCCGCTTGGCGAATGGTGCGAGCCCTGGTTGCTCCAGGCGGCCAAGGGCTGGATTGATCCGTGCCCGTTCTGGGACGCCGACGGCAGCGCTTGGTTGTTTCATGCGTTTGCCAATTCCCGCTCGGGTAAACGCGACCGCATCCATGTGCGCCCGATGTCGCCCGACGGCCGCCAACTGCTCGGCGAAGGCGTGGAGATTATCCACGCGCCGCACCACCCGTATCTCGAAGGCCCCAAGCTTCACCAACGCGACGGCTGGTACTATGTGATGGCTCCCGGCGGCGGCGTGCCCACGGGTTGGCAGGTGGCATTCCGCTCGCGCTGCATCACCGGCCCTTACGAGGAGAAAATCGTGCTCGAAACTGGTTCGACCACCATCAACGGCCCGCACCAAGGCGCGTTTGTCGATACGCCGACGGGCGAGTGGTGGTTTTTACATTTTCAGGATCTGAGCGCTTTCGGTCGGATCGTGCACTTGCAGCCCGTGGTTTGGCCGACGGGTGCTGAGTGGCCGCAGGTGGGCGTGGATTTGGACGGCAACGGCGTCGGTGAGCCCGTAGCCAGCGCCAAAAACGCGCTGCTGGTCCCCGGCGCGCCTCGCTTCGCGCCTGCGACTTCCGATGATTTTGATGCGCCGAAGCTCGGCTTGCAGTGGCAATGGCAGGGGAACCACGCGCCGGCTTGGGCCGACCTGACGGCGCGGGCCGGGTGGTTGCGGTTGGTGGCGCAGCCGGCGAATGTCGAGCGGCTGGATATGAACGCGCACTTGCTGTTGCAGAAATTCCCGGCGCGCACCTTTACCGTGAGCACGCTGATTGAGGTGCCTGACGCGGTGGAGGGTGGGGTGGATGTCTTTGCTGGTCTGGTGGTAGTCGGCGGCGGGGCCTCGGCCTGCATCGCGGTGAAGTCCGCGCCGGAAGGCCGCCGGTTGGTGTGCCGGTTGGGCGATGTCAACGTGCTGGATTGGCCAGTGATGGCCGGGACGATCCATTTGCGGGTACGCGTCGGGGCCGATGGTTCCTGTGTTTTTGGTTACGCGGGCCCGAAGGGTATTTTTGCCGAACTGCCGAATGTCTTTGTCGCCCAAGAAGGTGGCTGGATGGGGGCCAAGGTCGGCCTGTTTGCCTCCGGTGAAGCGGGCTATGCCGATTTCGATCATTTTAACCTGTCCGCCACGTTTTCTGAGGCAGTTACACAGAGGGCACACGAGGATGCACAGAGACCACTGAGGGAGGCCGATGCTCCGTGACCTTTGTGCCACCTCTCGTGCCCTCTGTGTAAACTTCCGCATCTCCGCTTCTCCGCCGAACCTCTTTCCCGAAATTTTACTCCCCATGAACCCAAAAAAACTCCTCCTCGCCGCCGTCCTTGCCGTCGCGTTATCCACGTCTGCATTTGCCCAACAAGCTAAGGGCCCGCTCTCATGGGTGTTTGCGAAGTCCGTCACTACCAAGCTGGCCGTCGAGGTGCCGCCGAGTGTCGGTGCGGTCAACGTACTCAGCTTCTACTCCGGGGCCAAGGTCGTGATCGACGCCGAGGCTCCGGGCGGCAAGGTGCTCGTTCTGGATGGTACCCAGACCGCCCCCGGCACCTCGCTTCGTGCGCTCGACCCCATGCCTACTATCCAGATCAAGCTCAGCTTCAAGCCGGCCCCTCAGGGCGCGGAGCGCCAAACGCTGCTACGTCTGGCCGACTATGAGCTTCGTTACGGCAAGGACCGGAATCAGTTGGAGTTCATCGTGTGGTACGGCCAAGAGCGTAAGTTCGTGATCGTCACGGCACCGGTGTCATCCAAAGGTTGGAACGTTGCTACCGCGACCTTCTCGGGCACTAAGCTAACCTTGGCCGTCGGTAAGGTGGTGAATACGATGGATATGCCTGCTGGCGAAGTCGTCTTTGCTTCGGCCGCCTCGGTGCGGGTGGGTTTAGCCACCGATCGGCCCTTCTCAGGCTCGCTCGCCGAACTCTCGATCGGCACGCCGTGATCGAGCGGACCGGAAACGCCTCTGAGCACCCCACGAGCAACGTCCAACATTCAACATTGAACATTCAACGTCCAACCGACGAACCAACAGCAAACGGCCGCCGCCTCCGCTCCCGTTGAGCGTTGGAGGTTGAAAGTTGGATGTTGAACGTTCTCCGAAAACTCCGCCCTCCGCCGTCACCCCTCCTCCCGCCCCGTCCGAACCCCATGACTCGTTACCCCAACGCCGCTCGCTTCGCTTTCGCCGGGCTGACTGCCGCCCTCGGCCTTGCCGCGTCCACGTCCTTTGCCGCGTCGCTCTCCCCAGCTCCCGCCTGCCTGCCGGGCGAACTCTCCGCCGACGCCGTCCTGGGCGGCGCTTATCCCTTCCCGCCCACTCCGGCTTCCCTCGTTTCTGACCTGGCTCCGCGCCTCGACCACTTCGCCTCCGAACGTCTGGGCAAAGTGCCCGCCCCCGGCATCCATCCGCGGCTACTGATCAGCCCAGAGCAGTTGCCCGAACTACGCCGCCGCCTGAAGGAGACCAACATCGGCCGCACCCTGTTCGCCACCTTGCGCACCCGCACCGACGCCGCCCTACGCGACCCCAAGAGCTGGACGAGTAACCTTTACAACGCGCTCGCCACCGGTGACTCCGCCGCCGTCAACGCCCTCCTCGCCGAGAACAAGGGCCTGCCGCCGCAAATCGGCCATTATCAGCCGTGGTTTTACGCCATCGTGCTGGAGTCCTTTGATGCGCTCGTTTCCGAGGACGCCACCCAGGGCGCCCGGGCCGCCAGCGCGCTCGCTACTTACGCCGCACTACTCGCCCCCAGTATCGAGCGGGCCATGACGGTGCCGATGGCCGACGACGTGTGGCGTGCCAAAACCGCCGGTCCGGTCACCGGCACCGGTGTCTCCGACCAAGGCCTGCGCGACGGGGTGGGCGGCCAATTGCTCGGCTATGGCTACGATTTTGCCTACAATTTTATGACCGACGCCCAGCGCTCCACGGTGCGCGGAGTGATCGCCCGCGCGACCGCCGGTAAGCTCTGGATGGGCGCGCGTTTGCCGCATCATTTCCGCAACTGGAACTGGATCGCCGTCGGCCTGCAGCAACCCCTGCTGGCGTTGGCCATCGAGGGCGAACCCGGTTACGACGCCCGCGTTTACCGCCTCGGCGTTGAGATTGCCCGCGACTACCTGACCTACGGGATTTCGCCCGCTGGCATGTCCACCGAGGCCGTCGGTTACACCCAGTTCGGCCTCGTGTGGGGCAATCCCTTCTTTGTCGCCGCCGCCCGCCGTGGCGACAACCTGCTGGCGCTTCCTCATCACCGCGCGATGATCGATTGGTACCTGCACGCCAATGAGCCGGCGCGTACCGCCTGGACCAGCCACGGCGACGGCGGCGATCGCGGCCCGTCGATCGGCACGCTCTCGATGTGGCGGCACTTTTTCCCCACCGACCCGAAGATCGCCGCTGTTTGGCGCAGCCTCGCGCTGAGCGAAGGCGACAAGTTGCTCACCGAGAAAACCCACCTCATCGAGCCGCTGCTCTGGGCTGAGGCCGATCCGTCTCTCGACGCCTCCAAACCCGCCGAGGACAAAGCCCTGCGCGTGGCCGCCGCCACACTCGACGCCCCCGCCGACCTCAAACTCCCGCTCTCGCTGGTCGATTCGCTGCGCGGTTCGCTCATCGCACGCAACGACTGGACGGTGGACGCGACGATGGTGCAATTTGAGTGCCGCCCCGATTCGGTGGGTGGCAGCCACGAGCACGCCGACCGCGGCAATTTTACCCTAGCCGCGCACGGGCGGAACTGGGCCAAGGATAACTTCCGCTCGGTCGAAACCCGCCACCACAACGCCGTTTTGATCGACGGCCTCGGCCAAGGTTTTTGGCCCGGCCCCGGCCGCTGGCTCGGTGCGGTCGAAACCGCCGACGCGCTCATCGCCGCCTGCGACGCCAAGGACGCCTACGGTTGGATGTGGCCCAAGCAGATCAAAGCCGAGAACGCGGACACATTTAACCGCTTTGATTACGCCCGCTGGGAGAGTTATCGGGGCGAAGCGCGCCAGTTTCAGATCGATTTCGCGGGGCAAAAAGGTGAACGCGACCCGCGCCCCGCCGTGGTGGATTTCTGGCAGGGTTTTGCCGAAGTCGGTGGCGGCCCGCGCCTGTGGGACGAAGACGGCTGGCCGGTGCGTTATCCGCACAACCCCGTTCAGCGCGCCTTCCGCACGGTGCTCTTCGCCCGTGGCGCCACGCCTTACTTGCTGGTGGTCGACGATATCCAAAAGGACAACCAAGAGCGCCTTTACGAGTGGCTGATGCAGACCGGCCCCAACACCGAGTTGGCCTCGCTCGTGACCAACGACGCCGTGCTGTGCGATGCCACGGTGAAGCGCGATGCCAACGGCCTGCCCAAGCCGGCCAAGGGCGAGCGTCAGTTGTTGGTACGCGTGGTGGGCATGAACGATCCGGCGCAATCCCGTGACTACACCTCGCGCCCCTCGCTGCGGCTGGATACGTTTGAGCGCAAAGACACGCTCGCTGCCGAGGTGGGCAATGGTGCGCTGTCCGGATCGCGCAGTTTCGGGCTGGATAAGCGCCTGATCATCCCGAGTCGTTCGGCCGCGCCCGACTTTAAGATTCTGCTCTTCCCCCACCGTGCCGGCGAAGCGCTACCGGTGACCACGTGGAACGCCGACCGTACGCAACTCACCGTTAAAATCGGCGAGCGCACCGACGTGATCGGTTTTGACAAAGCCGCCGACGGCCGCACCCGGCTCAGTTTCACCCGCGAAGCCCAAGCGGCGCTGACACTCGAATGAGCACCGTGCGCAACGATCTTTCGGAGATGGTTACACAGAGAGCACACGAGGCTGCACAGAGCCCACAGAGTGAGGCCTCCCTCCAGCTCGGCTCTATGATACCCGCCTAAACTCCGCCCTCCGCAGCTCCAAGTTTAACCACTGATCTTCACTTATCCTCACTGATCTATCCGGCCCCGCCTTTCTCGGTGCCCTCTGTGTCGGCCCTCCGACTCGGCTCTGTGA
>CANIXX010000030.1 GCA_947471115.1 Opitutaceae bacterium
CGCTTGAAGGAAGTCCCCGTGTCGCATTTTGCACGTGTGCATGGAAGTCCCACCGGGGCTAACTTACGCGTGGTGATCAAGGCCTTCCGCGAGCTCTCCAAGCTGTGGTGGAAGCTGCGTGCGGTGCGCAAACATCAAAAGGGTCTCCTGCACGGCCGTCCGGTGGTCATTACCTCCTCTTGAGCCTATCTAGTAGGTAGTAACCTTCGAGTTGTCGGATCGAAAGTAGTGTGGTGCTTCAGCCCGCCTCGGCGTTGTGAGGGGAATTCGTTCAAACCTGCGGGCTGAACGAGCTACCTCAGAGCTCATCCGACAAGATACAAGTTACTGCCTATTAGGCGAAGGGTGCCGTTTGGAACGGTCGCCCTTCGCCTGAAGGCGGGGCGTTATCAATTCAGCTGGCTGCTCATTCAAGGAAATCGTTTATGCAAAATTTGCTCTGGGATACGTTTTTCGCCACCGCGATGTGCAACCAGGATCGCGAGGCCGTGGTTGTGGGAGGGCGACGGGTTTCCTATGCTCAGTTGGTGCAGGAAATCGAGTCCTGTGCCGCTTCGCCCTTCATGGTGGGCTTGCCCCCGGGTTCGATCGTCGGCTTGTATTTGGCCAATGGGCTTGAGTTTGTCACCGCGTTTTGGGCGCTTGCCCGTGCAGGCCACATCGCCCTGACGCTTAACACCAAGTATCAGGAAGGCGAGTTGCAGCATTATTTGCGGCACCGGCCCGTGGCAGCATTGATCGTGGCGGAAACCGATCTCGTGCGAATGAGCGGGTTGTTTGCCAGCGAGCAACGGACCACGCAGGTGGTGACACTTGCCCCTCAGAGCGAGGCGAGCGGGCTTGCCACCCCTGAGCCGGCATCGGCGACCGCGACCAGCCCCGTGCTCATGCAGTTTTCCACCGGTTCCACCGGCTTGCCCAAGGGCGTCGTGCGCACGCAGGGCAACGTCCTGACTGAGGTTCAGGCAGCCCGTGCTTGCACCGGAGTGCAACCCGGCGACCGAGTTGCTGCCATTGTGCCGTTGTACCACGCGCACGGCTTTGCCAACGCAATGTGCGCCGCCTTACTTGCGGGGGCGACCTTGGTGGTGGCCACCGAGTTTGAGCCACGCGCCGCGACTCAGCTTTTGGCTGACGAGCGAATCACGGTTTTACCCTCCGTGCCTTTCATGGTTAAAATGCTCGGATCGATCCGCTTGCCGAGCCAGCCGGACTTCTCTGCCCTGCGTTTGTGTTTTACCGCCGGGGCGGCCTTGCCCGCTGCTGATGCCGCCCGTTTCAAGGAGCGCTTTGGGGTCACGGTGCATCAACTCTATGGCTCGACCGAGACCGGGGCAGTGGCTCTCAGTTACACGCCGAGTGAAGAGGTTGATCGTGACGTGAGCGCTGTGGGCCGCCCCTTGCCCCACGCCACAATCGCCATTTTTGACGAAGCCGGCGGGCTGCTGCCAGCGGGCGAAATCGGCGAGATCGGGTTGGCCACCGCCGCCGCTGCCGCCGGGTACGACGGCAACCCAGTGGCCACCGAGGCCGCGTTTCGGCACGGCCACTTTTTCCCCGGTGACTTGGGGCGCTTGGATGCCCACGGGCGGCTGACGATCACTGGGCGCAAATCGCTGTTCATTAATGCAGGTGGCAACAAGGTTGACCCGGTCGAGATCGAGGAGGTGCTGCTGCGCCATGCCGCAGTCAAAGAGGCCGTGGTGCTTGGCGTTCCCAGTTCTATGGGCGGCGAAATCATCAAGGCCGTCGTGGTTACCGAAGGGGACGTCACGCGGGAGTTGCTACTGGCTCACTGCGGGCTGCATTTGGGGACGTTCAAACTTCCCAAATTGATCGAGTTCCGGGACGAGATACCTAAATCTCCGCTTGGAAAAGTATTGCGCAAATACCTTATCTGAAAGTCTCTGCCTGCCGCATCCTAATTCCTTTTTCGACTCTATACACTCATGTCCGACGCCTCCCTCGATCCCATTGTTGCCCAAATTAAAACCGCGCTCGCCCAAATGCTCGAAGGCACTTCTGTCGAGTCCCTGAGCGATACCGATTTGGTGAGTCTGGATTCCATCGGCCGACTCTCGCTCATCGTCGAACTGGAGAACACCTTTGAGACCGAGCTCATGGGCGATGACATGAGCCCGGACTGTTTTGATTCGTTCAGCAAACTGGCCGGCTACGTTGTAAAACGCCGCGGGGCTTGAACCTCAGTAGACTGAGCCCCCGCTTGCGGGGGTGACGGTCAGCCGAAAAAGCGGGCTTCCAAGGTCAAGCACACCGCGTGATAGATGGGCAGGTGGTGCTCTTGGATGCGGAAGGTTTCCTGCTCGGGCACGATAATGGCGTGGTGGGCGAGTTTGGCCAGTTGGCCACCGTCGCGGCCGGTGAGTGCGAGCACCTTCATGCCCTTGGCACGAGCCACGTGGACGGCTGCCACGACGTTGCGGGCATTTCCTGAGGTGCTGATGGCGAGTAAGGTGTCGCCCTGCGCACCAAGGCCCCAGACCAATTGGGCGAAAATGTGGTCGGCCGAACAGTCGTTGGCGAAGGCCGTGTTTAATGCGACAAAACCACCGAGGGGGATCACGGGCAGGGCGCGCTGCAAGTTGCGGGCGAGATCCTCAGGCAATCCTGCGCGTTCGCCTGCGGTCAGCGGCCGCGGTAGGGCAAATCCCTTTAATAACTCGCCGGCGATGTGGTCGGCATCGGCGGCGCTCCCGCCGTTACCGCAGATCAGCAGCTTGTTCCCCGATTTGAAGGTGGTCTCAAGGCAATCAATCGAAGCGGTGATCGCCGCTTCAGTGGATTCGAGTTGGGGATAATTCCGGAATAGTGTCGTGAGGTGATTCATGGGTGGAGTGGATGGATTAAGGAATTTCAATGGCATGGGAGGTGAAATTGGACCAGGTTTTGGCCGGTACTTTGAGTGGGTCGAAACGCAGGACCACGGCCCGACTGGATTCGAAGATGGTTTCCGAGCCGGCGTCTAACAGCGACCAGACCTCGGGCTGCATTAACGAAATGGCCAGGGACGACGGTGTTAAGACCAGCCAAGTGGGGGTGATGGTGCGCGAAAGGGTTTGGCTGAGTTGATGCCGGTTGATGATGGTCTGAACCCCGCCGAAACGGTCCACGATTTGCGGCTTATCCTTGTCGGGAAATAGGATCAGTTTGCCCTTCCAGGTGGTTTGCAAAACATAGTCGGCTGGTGCGCCGGCATAAAAGCGGTAGGCATGCGGAAAGGTGACAATCACCGGTTCGTTCTTGGGTTTTAGCATGCCCGCCACATGGCAGGCGCGGCGGAAGTCGGTGAGTTGGCGGTCGAGTAAGGCCGCATCCTGAGTGCCCGAGCCGAGAGGGCGGATAGTGTCCGAGTCGATGAGGCGTGAATTCGTGGTGAGTAAGAGCACCACGCACCAGGGCAGGCAGACCAGTATGCGCTCAAGGGCGAGCCCTGGGGTGGAGCGGTAGGGCGGGCGGTTTTCGGTCAGGGTGCACAGGTGGCGCCACAGCATCCGCGCCCCGCCGATACCCAGCCCCAGTAGCAGCACCTGCATGACGTAGCCATAACGCAACGCCGTGGAGGAGAGCAGGAAGGTGTAGGATAAAAACATGGTCAGGAATACCCCTAGGACGAAGCGGTACGACCGCCACGTCAGCGCCAAGGGCAGACCGGCCAAAAACAGGAGCGTCAGCGGCCAGTGGTGCTCCAAAAAGAGCAATTGGTTGACGTAAAAGAGCGCATCGACGCTGCCATCGTTCTTCAAAAAGGCCAACGGGTTGATCGATGCCAGACCGGGGCCGATGCCCGCATAGGGCTCGGTCGACAAGACCCGGTAGCCGCGTTGCAGCAACACCACGCAAATGATCGTTACCAGGGCGATGATGAACCCAGGTCGAAACACCTGCTGCCATTGTTTGGGTCGGATCAAAAGCACGCCGACGGCTAGGCCGATGAGTACGAACCCGGTGCCTTCCCACGAGAGGTAAGTGATGATGAAAAAAAGCGTGGCCAGCGCCAGCCACCCCATGCGCACCCGCACAGGTGAGCAGGCCATATAAAAAAAGATCAGCGTCAGCAGCAGGAAAAACTGGACCTGCGCGGGGTAAAAAGTGAACCCGCTCATGGAGATCGACCAAGGGATCAGCGCCCCGATGAGCATCAGTGCCCATCCCGCCGCCGGTCCGAACATCCGCCGGCCCCAAACCCAGAGCAGTAAAACCGAGAGCGAGCCGTACATGAGCGAGTGAACGCGCACCCCGAATTCGCTCCATCCGTTGAGCGCCACCCCGGCAATAATCGAGTAGGTGACCAATTCGTAGGTGGCCAAGGCCTTAAAGCCGTTGCGCAACATCGCGCCTGGAATCCCGAACTTGGGGATTGAGGAGGCGGTCATCACCAAGGTCAGCTCGTCTTGGTCGAGCGAGGACGCCTCGACCTGCTGCCAGCGGACGACAAAACCTAAGGTGCCAATTAGGATTAGCGCCACCAGGCCAGCGCCACGCCACCAGACTCGTCGTGGGGCGGTAACCGGGGTCGTCACGGCGTTTTTTCGCCAAATCAGAATGCCGCTGCCCACACCGGCCACGACGGTGCCGAGCACGAACCAGCCACCCAGCAGGGTCGTGGCGTTACTCGGGTCGGCCGAAAAACGCGCCCATTGAATGACCGCCCCCACCGCCAGCCAGCCCAGCGCCGCAGTCACGCCATAAAGGATGGCACGTTGCAGCCGCGCGTGGGTGGTCCAGGCGCGCCCGGCGAGTATCCCTCCAGCGGCCATGCAGACCAAGGTGCAGGCAAAAAACCTACTCCAATGAAACTGGGCGGTACTCACCGGGGTGGGCGCCATTTTCATGGAAGCGGTGGGAGTGACGACCAGATTTACCGGCTGCACCGAGCCGTTGTGGCGGGTGTTTTCCGCCACCGGCTTCACCGCGCTCAGCGTTCCGTCCGGGCTCATCCTCCAGACGCTCATTTCCAAAAAAGCATCCGCTTCGGACGGGGGGAAGGCCAAGGTCCACTCAAACCAGCCTGAACGCTCCAAATGCAACGGGCGCACGGACCAGTCTGCCCGTGCGTCGATGGCAACGCCCTCTTCTCCTGAGCCGTAGATGAAGAACGGGTTGGTCGAGCGGACCAGAAGGTAGGCGACCTCGCCGGCTTTTCCAGGTATGCGGGTGCGGATCTGGCTGGAGGTATCGCCTCGCCAGCGCCAACGCTGGGTGGGCTGGATGTCGCATTCAAACAGCCCAGGCGGGATGAAGGTGGAGACCTGCGGGGCCCGCCACGGCGGGTCGCGTAAGATTTCGGGGCGACCGAGCAGAGTCGGTTTGAACGAGGGGCGATTCCAAAACAGGCCCGCGCTGTAATCCTGGAAGGCGGTGGTCGAGGCTTCCCAGCGGGGGTCCGAGGTGGAGATTCGGCTGAGGGTTCCGCCGACACTGCGGATGCACAACACCCCGTGCAGGGCTGCGAGCGAGGGGCTGCGCTCGTCGAGTACTTCCACCGCAAGCACGTGCGTGCCGGGGTTGGCCAAGGAGGTTAGATCGGTCAGGTCACTGCTGAAGCGGGCGTCAGCACCGCTAAACAGGCCCAGTCGTTTGCCGTTCCAGTAGATCGAGGCTGAGCCATGGGCCTGCCATTCAAACCATATCCGTTCAGGGCGTTCGGTGAAGTTGAGCGGCAGTCGAAAGTAACTGTTCGTACGCTGCTCGCCTGGAGTAAAACGGGTGCGAGGGGCAGGGGTTTTGAGTGCGGACAGGATTGCGTCGCTGAACACGGGAGCAATCCAGTGGGCTTCTTCCATCTGGGGCAGGCGATAGCTCGGGCGTTGATCGGTCCATGGATGCGCGACGATCCAGCCGATGAGCATGCCTGCGAGTGCGCCCAGCCAGAGCGCGATCCACCCGCGCGCCACGAAGCAATTTTTGCCCTGGGTGTTGCTCATGGGCCGACGGCGCCCAAGCCGTGGATCGCCGGATCGTTGTTGGTGGGATCAGAGGTGAAGGATTCCAGCCAGAGCTCACGCGCTTGTTCCTCTTGGCCAAAGCGATGTAGCAACGTTGCGCGCGCATTTTGCAGGCTCGCCACATAACGCACGTAGGCCGGGTCCTTGATTAACCGTCCGGCCTGTCTTTCGGCCTGATCCCACCGGCCGATGTGTACTGAGGTGGTGAAGTCCCACAGGGCGCTTGTCTTGGCATCGCCCAAGCGTTCGATGAGTCGGCCGACCTCGGCATGGGCCCCGAGCTTATCGGACCGTTTCATCCATTCACGCACGGTTGGCCCCCACCACATCCGCCGCAGGGCGACCCTGCTGGGAACTTGGGATTCGGGCCTCGGCAAGCGTGCAAGCAACTCTGTGGCTTCGTGCAGCTTCCAGGTTTTGCTTTGCGATACCAAATCGTCGCGCAAGGGCTCGGCCAGCGGCGCATCCGCCCGCAGCACCAACGCCCGAAACAACGGGTTGAGCAACGCGGCCGGATACTCGTCGATGAAGTTAACTGCCTTGGCGAGTTGGCTGCGGGTGGATGCTGGATTCGTCAAATCCTCGAGGGCCCGGTCCCAGCGGCGGGTGAGCAACCAACTGGAAACGCCCAGCCAACCGATCATCACCGCCATGCAGCCGCTCACCGCATAACCCGCCACCGACCACCCTCGCGTGCCGTGGCGCGAACTCGCCAGCGCAGCGAACCAAAGCGCGGTCGCCCCGATTAACGCCAACCAGTAACCTGGGGCTAGCCAGCTGTTGGCGGCGCCGAGGAAGGCCCGCGGGCTGTCACCTAGGTCGGGCACGGCGGCCTGGTCGGTGAGTTTGCCCACCGCCATGTTTTCGCGCTCCAGGACATAGGCCGCATCGGCTTGCCCTAAGCGTACCGCCATCGACTCGACGAGGCGGTGGGGCGCGTGGACCACTTGCCAGATTGGGAAACAACCCACCCACACCACCGCCGCCAAAATCCAGCCGCCGGCGCCCCTTCGCTTCGCCAGCAGGAGCAGCCCGCCGACCACTAACAGGGGGATCAACACCCAACTCCATTCTCGGGTGAGCCCGGGCAAGCGCCCTGAAGCAACCCCATCCCAAGGCATCAAGGTGCCGACAAGGGCGATGGCACCAAAGAGTAAGGTGAGACCAAAATGCACCATGCGGGGTCAGGGTTGGAGTGCGCCTGGCTCGGGTTTGCGGCCGCGCCGCAGCACGCGTTGCATGATCTTGCGGATGCCATCGCGTTCATCGGCATCGAGGATCCGGCCCCACCACAGCCAGGCGAGCAGCACTCCGCTTGCCGCTGCAATGCCGCCGCACGATTGCAGCCAGGATTGGCCCACCCCGGCCAGCTGCATCACCCCGATCATGGCAACCAGCCCGCCGATCACTCCAATGATCAAGCGACCAACCTCCACCCGTAAGCCTTGGCGGCGCAGTGCCTCCATCCAAAGGCCGATCACGACCGTCTCGGAGATTAACACCCCGTAACATGCCCCGATGAAGCCGACCGTAGGGACCAACGCCGCTGCCACCCCCACGCGCAAAGCCAGTCCGACCAATGAGATCAGCACGAAGGTGAGTTGCCGGTCTAGCGCCGCGAAGACAAACGGGAACAACGCCCCAGCGAAAATCAGTGGGAAAATTAACGACAATAGGCGGAAAACATCCGTCGTTTCCGCGTAGGCGGAGCCGAGCATCCGGTTGACGATGAGCGAGGAAAAGCACCAGCCCAAGGCCGCCGCCGGCACCCCAAATAGCAGCAGGAATTTGATGCTGCGTTGGTACACCCGCTCAAAACCAGCGCGATCACCGGCTGCGGAGAGCCGCGAGAGCATGGGGAAAATCGGAATGGCCAGCACTTGGGCGAGCAGTAGGCAGGCGGCAAAAATTCGGTAAGGGGCGCTAAAAAGACCGACGATGTACGGGGTGGTCAGCGCGGTGAGCAGGAAGATGTCCACCTGCCAAGCGAACTGGCGGACAAATAAACCGGAACCCAGGGGCAAGGAACGGCGGAACAGGTGGACCCAATAACTCGGGTCCCACGTGGCCGACACCAATCCGTAACGGCGGCAGACCACGGCGACGTAAAAAAACAACAACACAAGTCCCGCCAAGGCGTGGGCGCCGGCGATGCCCCACACCCCTCCGGCCAAGTGGATCGACAGCACCACTCCGCCCATCAGGACGAGTTTATGGACGACATGGCCGTAGGCATTCCACTCCATGTCTTCGCGGGCGCGCACAACCGCAGTGTAGCCGGCGCACTGGAAAAACGCCACGCCCATGAACGTCATTAACAGGGCTTGCCCTCGCAGCACCCACGTCGGATAGAGGCAGAAGATCGTCACGCTCGACCCGACCAGCAGCACCCCGCTGATCAGCCACACCAGCCCCTGGGCCTTGCCGCGCAAGGCCAACTCTTCGGTTGGCCGCGCCGACAATTCTTTGACCAAAACACTGCTCAAGCCGAAATCGGCGATGTATTGCACGATCAGGCCGAACGATAGCAGGTTGGAGAAATGGCCGAAATCCTCCACCGGAAGGGCGCGGATGATCATGAACAGGGTGGCGAACTGAATCAGTCCTCCCACGCCGCTGCCGAGGATGCCTGAGAGGCCGTTTTTGACCAGTCTTCGGCCTTGTCCTAATGGTTT
Organism: Opitutaceae bacterium; assembly: GCA_947471115.1. Lineage (GTDB taxonomy): Bacteria > Verrucomicrobiota > Verrucomicrobiia > Opitutales > Opitutaceae > Rariglobus. Next base: position 8,642 of record CANIXX010000030.1, read on the forward strand.
CATGGGGTGGTGGTGGGAGCCTAGAGGTTGTGGTGGTCGCCGGCTTGGATTTGCAGCTCGCTCCACAATTTGTAGAAGTCGTACAGCTGCCCGAGGTGCTCGGCCTTGGCGTCCAGCACGCCCTGCCTCGACTCCAAAAGCAGGCGCGGCGCGCGCCGACCGGCACTGATCTCGGCTTCGGTTTCCTTCATCTGGCTCTCGCGCAAGGTCACCAGGCGCACTTTGGCTTTAACGGCTTCGTCGAGCGAACGCAGTTTGTAGGCTAAATCGATGGCCGACATTTCGATCTCACGGCGCTGCATTGCCACGTCTTTTTCCTGCGCCCGGCGTTCGTTGCGGACTTCGATAATCTCGCGTGAGTTGCGCAGGCCGGTGGTGATGGGAATGTTCACCGTGATGCCACCGGTGAATAGTTCGGCGTGATTAGCCTGAAACGACGTCCCCATCGCGTACGACCCCCCCAACTCAACCTCGGGAAGGTTTTTGACCGTCAGCTTGTCGATTTTGTCCTGCGCCCCCTTGAGCTCCAATTCGAGGATCTTCAGGTCGGTGCTGTTTTCCAGCAGGCGCATTTGAAGTCGATTCGGGTCCATTGCCCAGGTGAAGTCGCCCCGCGGCGGCGCCACCCGGGCCGGCACGTTGGCACCTTCCAGCCACACCCCAAGCAGCCGGCTCAAGGAGGCTGCCTGATCCTGATTGCGCGCCACCGCCAGCTCCATGGAGGCGCGGCGATCGGTGATTTCGATGAGTTTGGCCGGGGTGGCTTCACCGGCCTTGACCAGTGCGCTCCAGCTTGCCTCCAGCTCGGTGAGGTTGACCAGCGACGCGTTGATCACGGACTGCAACGCCAGCACCTTTTCCCGGTCCATGGCCAGATCGGCGGCTTTGGTCGCGGCTTCACGCTGTTTCTGGGTGGTTTTTTCCTGGGTGACTTGGAGCTGGCGCTGGCGTTGATCGCGCAGGTTCCGGGCGGGGGCTTTGGCGCCCCAGAGCGGTAACGAAACGCCTGCGCTCATGCCGCCAAAACGGCCCCATTCCACCTGGCGGGCGATGATGTCGGGCTGTTGCACATCATAGAGCGAAAAAATCGAGATCGGCGAGCCGTCGAACATCAGGGCGTTGGCACCGAGTTTGAATTCCGGCAGGTACTCCATCCAGGTGCGTTGTAATTTCGACTCCGCCGCGCGCTCGCGCAAGCCGGCCGCCGTCGCCGCTGGGGCGCCAGTTTCGATTTGTTGGATCAGCCGCCCGAGCGGCACACCGACCTCAGGCAGTTCGGGTTGGGCCCTGGCTTGAGCGGCTAGGGCGGCCACCCCGAGCGCAAGTACCGTCAGAGCGTGGCGGCGGCAGGGGGGGATCAAGCTGGCGCGCATCATCATTTGGCTTCGGCTACCTTGTCGCCGTTTTTCAGATAAAGTTGTCCGCTCTGCACGATCACCTCGCCAACCTTGAGTCCGTCGAGCACTTCCACCCACTCGGCACTGATTCGCCCCAGCCGCAGTGCCCGCAGCTCGGCCACCCCGTCTTTGACCCAGAATGTCGAGCCCTCACGACCGTTGCGGTTGAATAAAGCAATCAGGGGCATCGCCGGTCCTTGCGCCGTAAAAGCTAACCGGGCTTGCGCAGTCATCCCAGGCACCAGCCGTGGGCTGCTCGTGGTGAGCGAGATTTTTACCGGGGCTGAACGCGTCAGCGGATCAGCAATAGGGGCTGTTTTCTCGACCTGACCGGCGAATGTTTCGCCTGGAAAGGCGGGCACCGTGATCAGTGCTTCCATGCCCGGGGTGAGCAGCGGCAGGTATTCCTCGGGCAGGGTGCCATAAACCACCAGATTGTCGGTGGCCACGAAGTCGACCACACGGGTGTTGGGTGAAACCTGCTTCCATCCTTCGTCAATGATGTCACGGACGATGCCGCGGGCGGGCGCGCGGATGGTCATGTAGGTGAGGCTGCGTTTGACCCGGTCTGCTTCCGCCTCGGTCTTGCTCACCGCTAGCTCGGCCTCAAGGAGCTGCGTGCGCGCCTGGGCCAATTCAGTCTCCGAGCTCAATCCCTGTGCGCGTAGCGCTTGGCTGCGCTCGAGGGTGAGCTGGGCGAGCGCTTGTTTGTCCCGTGCGCCCTTTGCCTGGAGTAAGTCCGCCGCCAGCTCGTTATCCAGCTCGGTGGTGTCCAGCTCGATGAGCACGTCGCCGGCTTCAACCCGAGCCCCGTCGGTGACGTGTATTTTTTTAACACGGGCTTCTTTGCTCGGATACAGGGCGGGTTCCGAGGAGGCCGCGATGCGCGCACTGGTGAAGAGGTATTCGACCACTTCACGCTGGGCAATGGTGTGCAGGCTCACGGGCATGGGCAGGCCCTTGGATCGGGTAACGGTGGGGTCCTTCTTTTTGGCGTGCTTGTTGGCGATGCGCGTAACGAACAACGACGCCGCCACCAGCGCGATGGTCCCCAGTACGATTAAGCCGAACCCAACGCGGCGGGAGAGGGTTATTTTTTTAGCCATAAGACGAGTGCGAACGGGGCACCAAAGAGCACTGTTTCGTGAAGAAGAGCCGATGCATTGGCCCATGATACAATTTCTGCATTAGGCCCAAAATGGAGCATCTGGATGAACGCCCAGGGCAGGCCGTAGGTTTGGTTGGTCAATGGCCACAGCGCGGGCACCCCGAGGGTGGCCCCACCGAGTAACGGACCCACTCCGGCGTCCAGCAAGCTGTGCAGGGCAACCAAGGCGAAGCCCCAGAGCCCGGCGAGCAAACGGTCCTCGCTACTCGCCCCCAGCGCGACCATCAGGCCGGCGGCCAAGGCCAGCCCTATATTATGAGTGAAATCATGGTGGTAGGTCGCCATGTGGCCCGAGACCAGCCAGCTCCCAATCAAATCCAAATCGGGTAGGTTACCTAGGGCTACCGCAGTGAAGGGAGATCGCCACCACGCCGAAGAGGTTCGCCCCAAGAGCCAGCCCTTCGGTTCGAATGGGGCTCGCAGCAGCAATGAGGCTAAGGAATGTCCGAGCGGTGAAGGCATCTACGGTTAGCTTGTCGGCGTAGACTGCGCAACGGCCGCTGCCGACTTGGTCTCGTGCGGCAGAATCTGCTGGTAGCAGCGGAGGATTTTCCGACAAATCGAATCCCAGGTGTAATCGCTTAGAACCGTGGCACGGGCAGCAGCGCCCAGTTTTTGGCGCAGGGGGACGTCTTGCAGCAGGCGCACGATCTGGGCACCTAGTCCGGCGCAGTCGTAGTCGGCGGCGACTAGGCCGTTGACCTCATGTTCGATGCCTTTGGCTGAGCCGGAAAACGTCACGATCGCCCGTCCTGAGGTCATGTAATTGAGCAACTTCACGGGGTGACCGGGGCAGTCGGGCCGGGGGACCACGGCGACGTCGGCCATCGCCAGGTAGTCAGGCAGGTCGGATAGGGGGTGGGGGCCCGCCCAGATCATGCTGGCTGAAAAGCCGAGCTCCTCGACGCGCGCCCGCTCCCTTGCCAAACCCGCCGGATCGTCGATGGGGGTGATCAGAGCCAGGCGCGCGGTGGGCACGGCCTTGAGCACCTCCACGAAGGCAGTGTAAAGGTTGGGAATGCCCTGAAACGCATCGAGTGTTCCGGTATAGGCGACGATCGGGGCGTCGCCCAGTTTGAGCTCGCGGCGAAAGCGCAGCGCGCAGGGGTTGTCGAACAACTCGGTGTGGACGCCCGCAGCCACCGTGGTGACTTTGTGCGCCGGGATGCCCTCGCGCACCAGTTGTGCCTCCAGCTCCTTGGAGACCGCCGTGATAAAGTCGGCCGGACGGGGCACAAACCAGTCCAGCGCCCGCGCCAAGGTGTCGGAGAGCCACTTCGGGCGGATGAATTTATAGCCCGACAGCTCGTCGCGCATGGTGTTGACCGCATTGTAGAGCAAGGGCTTTCCGGTTAGCCATTTGCCGAGGATTCCGACCAGTGCGCCCTCGTAATTGTGGGCGTGGATCACGTCGATTCGCTCGCGGCGAATCAGGCTAAGCAGCGCGAACACCATGCGTAAGTCGTGGAACGGCTTGCGCCAGGTCGGGCCGACCTTGATTTCTTTATCCGCCACTTGGCCAACCCGTACCACGTGGACTTTTTCCAGGGGCAGGTTTTGGCCGTAGGGGTAAGTGAGCACGAATACCTCATGGCCCATTCGGGTCAGGTTGATGGACATTTCCCGGATGCTGGCGGGCGAGCCATAATTGGCGGGGAACGGGCAGGCCGCGACCATCACGATGCGCAGCTTACGGGTTTGCCCTGTGGAAAGGGTGGCGGCGGGAGCACTCATAAGAATTGCAGGCAATTGCGGGCTAACGGTTAAACAGTGTACTGGAGGTAGGGGCTGTCGGCCCCACGGGAAATCACCCGCGCCGGCACACCGGCAACGGTGCAGTTATCGGGCACATTGCTGATAACTAATGAGTTGGCTGCTATCACCACATTGCTGCCGATCACCACGTCGCCAAGGATTTTAGCGCCTGCGCCAACGTACACGTTGTCGCCGAGAATGGGCGGATGTTTGCTCCCGCGCACGTTGCCGATGGTAACCCCTTGATTAAGGGTGCAATTGTCGCCGATCTTCTCTGCCAGCAGGAAGATGCAGCTGAAATTGTGAATCGCGAAGCCGCGCCCGATGGTTGAATAGGGTTGGATGTTAATTCCCGCCACCACCATGACCATCAGGTGCAACATGCGGGCGATTATCCGGATAATCAGGCCGATCACCGGAATTTTGACGCCGCGGGCCCAACGGCAAAAACGGTACACCACCGCCGCCTGGGTACCGAGTTCCATGCTTAGTTTTACATACCGCAGCGCGCCTTGGTCCTCGGCCCGCAGGCCGAAGGCTTTAAACTTACGCTCGAAGTCCGACTTGATCATTTCAAACATAACAATTTATGAGTTAGCAACTTGCTCTTCTTTTTTGGTTTCAGGCATACCGTAGGCCCGGTCCGAGACGGCATGGCGGGAGACAATCCGCGCGGGAATGCCCATGACGGTGACGTTCGCTGGGGTATCGGTGAGCACCACGGAGTTGGCCCCGACCACGACATTGTCGGCAATGGTGACGTCGCCGAGCACCTTGGCGCCGGCGCCCAAGTAGACATTGTTGCCGATTTTGGGAGGACGCGGTTTACCGTCCCAGCGATTCGGGCGGATCGCTCCGATCGTGACGCCCTGTTGTACGGTGCAGTTTTCGCCGATTTCACCAGTGGAGATGAAAATGCCATTCATATTATGAATGATGAATCCTTTGCCGATTTTGGCTCGCACCGGAATGTAGATTCCGAAGCCGAGCACGATGGGCATTTTTAGGCACAAATACACACAGGCGATGAGCTGGCTGATGCCCGGGATGGCGAGGCGGTGGCCCCAGTTGCCGAAGCGATAGACGATCACTGCCAAGGCGCCTGGATCCATGGCATTTTTGACCCAGCGGGTGAAAAAGCCGGCGTGATGATGGTAGAGCTCTCGTTTACGCCCGAGATCGGCTTTGAGTATTTCGAACATACGATAAAACTTTGATGGATAAACAGGTTATGAAATGAAATTTTGCGCAACGAATTTCTCGGTGATGACCATAATGGTCGCCTCATCGGTGGTGATTGAGTAGGAGCGGCAGATCAGTTCGCTGTCCGAGGTCACGTGTAAGGTCGGGCCTAAGGCACCTGCGGGTTCGCGCCAAATATTGAATATATGCCGGTATTGGGCGGTGCGTCGGTTGTTGAGCACTTCGCCGATACCTAGGCGCCCTTGGATCAGATCGGCTTGAACGCTTTCCCATAGTCGATCCACCCGGACCCAACTTTCGGCAAAAACCATCGGCCGATTCTGCCGTATCATACGCAGAACAACATGCCGTTTTAGCACCGTGTTTCCTTCGATAAGATCCAGTTTTTCAACTGGTTCGCTCAGGGTTATGTTGCCGTGGAAGTGCACGTCGACACTCACCGGCTCCCAAAAATAGGACTCCATCGATTTGGTCACGGTGCCATCGGTGGCTAGCAGTAGACGCAGAATCGGAGGCAGTTGCGGGAATAGCGCGAAGGCCGACAAGCGCCAGGGGTCTTCGTCGGTAGCGCGAAACAGCCCCATAAGTGGGGTTGCACTTGCAGTAGTCGCTTGCAGTGAAGGCGAAGCCGTATTGGCAGAGGGGCCGGAGTGTGGCGTGGGCATCGGCGTGGTTGAGAAGGGCTGGAATTGGTTGAGGGAAATCAGTTAGCAGAAGGAGTGCCGGAGTCGGTCAGTTGGAGTGCTTCGTTGGCGGATGAGTGGCTGGTGGGCCGGCTGACCTAGGCAGAATGACTAAAGGTAGAGCGTTCCTAGTTGGAGGTGAGCGTCAATAAAAACTCCCGCGCACTAGGTTACATTCTGGCGAAAAGCGTGAGAGGGATTGATTTTAGAATATATTTTGACAGTGGTACGCTAATAGCTAACAAACCGGCTAATTGCGCCGTTTTTGAGGCTAATTTTTCGACCTTTTCCTATCTATATAAACCCATGAAAGTTGTTCGCTCACGCACTCCGCTCAGAATCAGTTTTGGCGGTGGTGGCACCGATGTTCCTCCTTACCCAGGTGCAAGTGGCGGGGTGGTACTCAATGCCACTATCAACCGCTATATCTACTCGACCCTAGTTGAAACTAACGAGCACCACGATGTATGTGTCCGATCGCTAGATTTCGACTCGATTGCGACTTATCGCCATCCCTCAGACTTACAATTCAACGGGCAACTTGATCTAGCCAAGGCTGTGGTTGCGCATTTTACGCCCGACAGCGCCAGTCGCGATCGGGGACTCGATATTTACATCCATGGTGATGCGCCTCCGGGTTCGGGTTTGGGAACATCCTCAACGTTCACCGTTTCAGTGCTCAACCTGCTGCGGGAATGGCGCAAAATCCCGATGGACTACTATGAAATAGCCGATCTGGCGCACCACATCGAACGCAATGTGGTCGGGATTAAAGGCGGTCGCCAAGACCAGTATTCTGCCACCTTCGGCGGCTTTAACTTCATGGAGTTTTCCGAAAAGGAAACCATTGTAACTCCCTTAAAGCTCAATCCTTTAACGGTCATGGAGCTGGAGTATAATCTGATGCTCGTGTTTACCCGCGGGGTTCGCGAGTCGCAACGCATCATCGCCCACCAGACCGCCAACGTGGAGAACTCCACCTCGGGCGCCATCGAGGCCTTGCACGAGATCAAGGAGTTGGCCCTTGAAATGAAGCGGGTGCTCTTACAGGGCCGGTTGACGGCTTTTGGTCAGCTGTTGCATGAGTCGTGGGAGCAGAAAAAGCGCATGAGTACTATGATTTCCACCAGCCACATCGATGAGATGTATGCGGAGGCCCGGCGCCTCGGGGTCTTGGGCGGGAAAATCACCGGGGCTGGTGGCGGCGGCTACATGATGCTCTATACGCCTTTCGACAAAGCGCACGCCGTGCGCCAGCGTATGGTCGAACTTGGCGGCGAGGTTGTGGATTATCGTTTCGAACTCAACGGGGCTCAGGCCTGGCGCGCTACTATATAAATTTATGAATCGTTATACTATTCTGCATCGTGCCTTGGGTTCCGTCGCCGGTCGCCCCTATGAATGTAAACTTGTTTCGGTGGGTGGCGTGGGTTCCACGGCATTGGGCCGCCATGTCTGGTCGACCAATGATAAAACAAGCTACGAACACTCCTTTTCGCCTGCGGTGTTCACAGGGCACTCAAAACTCCGCTTGGGCTATATGTATGGGGATCCTTATAATGCCGTGCTCTCCGTGTTTCGTCGCGGTTACCAAGATATGCACATTCGCGCCATGCATCGGCACACCGGAATTACTCCGCCCTCTTTGGCCAAGGTGAGTATCGACGAGTATTTGGAGGCTGGTATCGATCAATTCGGCCTAGAAGCCCAATTCGATCGTTGGGTCGGCGCGGTGCCCGCGCCCTGTCCGCTGATTCTGATTAAATACGAGGGGTTGGCCGAGGGTATTGGCGAAGTGCTTGATTTCTTTGCGGTTAAGAAGCCCTTTGTCGTGCGGCCCCGTAAGTCATCTTGGGAAACCCAACCGGATAACATCCGGCGCGGACTGGAAAAGATTTACGGCAGTATGCGCGAAAAGGTTTTGGCCATGCCCGCGATCAAGGTGATCTAACGCGTATGTCCATTCACCCCGGCCCGCAGCCCAATGACGGGCCTGCGGGCCGGGTTGTACGACTCCGCTTTGGCCCGTTGATTTTCAGGTGGTACACATACAACCCCTTAGGCGGTAATCGAAGGTTCCTCGACGTTTCCGGTGGGTTGCGAGGTAGAAAAACAGACCGCCATCGTGTATCACAGAGCCGAGCCGGAGCGCCGACACAGAGTTTGGAGACATGAAGACCTCATAGACTTCATTGGTTCTAAAGCATTCGAACTCCCTTCCGTCTGGGTTCCTTACACCTTCTGGGCATTGAGCCCGAACGCCGAAGTTTTAACCACAGAATGCACCGATGAGCACCGATATCAGAAGGTTGCTGAATTTTAAGAGAGCATGAAAACGGGGAATGAGGCCGGTTTCGATTTTCACCTAAGGGATTGTATCTGTGAAATTTGTGGTTGGTTATAACTTCGGGTTTCAGGTTGAGATTAACGTTTCCCCCGCTGCTGCGGATTGAACTCTGTGCGCTCTGTGTCCGCGTTGTTCCTTTGGAGTTCGGGCTAAATCCGTGCGTGGCGCAGGCGCAGCGCGTTGGCGACCACACTGAGCGAACTCAGGCTCATCGCCGCCGCCGCGAACATCGGGCTGAGCAGCCATCCGGTAAAGGGATACAAAAGCCCAGCCGCCAGCGGGATGCCAGCCGCGTTGTAGAAAAACGCCCAGAATAGGTTCTGCTTAATGTTGTGCAGCGTCGCCCGGCTGAGGTGCACCGCCTTGACCAGCCCGCGGAGGTCGCCTTTGACCAACACCAACCCAGCGCTGTGCATCGCCACATCGGTGCCCGTGCCCATAGCAATGCCGATGTCGGCCGCCGCCAGCGCGGGCGCGTCGTTGAGCCCGTCGCCAGCGAACGCGACGACTTCGCCGCGCGCCTGATGCTCACGCACAATCTCCTGTTTGCGCGCCGGGGTGACGCCGGCGTGAAATCCGTCGAGCCCGAGTTCGGCGGCGACAGCACGGGCGGTGGCTTCGCGGTCGCCGGTGACCATGTAAATTTTTAACCCCAACCGGTGCAGTTCGCCGATGGCCGCAGGCGTTGTGGGTTTGATCGGATCGGCCAGCGCAATCGTGCCCGCAAAAATGCCGTCACAGAACACGTCGATCACCGTTGCGGTCGCGTGGTTGTCGATACGCTCGGCGGCGCGGCCCACGGCGATCAGTCGGCCCACGACACGGGCGCTGACACCTTGGCCCGGTTCGGCACGGAAATCTGTGGCGGGGGCGAGGGGGAGGTTGCGTTCCTGGGCGGCGGCGACGAGGGCGCGGGCGAGCGGGTGTTCGCTGGAAAATTCGGCGGCGGCGGCGAGGGCGAGCAGTTCGTTTTCGGGCATGCCGTTCTGGGGGATAATCGAAACGACGCGCGGTTTGCCCTCGGTGAGCGTGCCGGTCTTGTCGATTAACACGGTGGTAGCAGCGGTAAGCCGTTCGAGGGCCGCGGCGTCTTTGACGAGAACGCCCGCCTGCGCGCCGCGACCGATGCCGGTGACCAGCGCGACCGGCGTGGCCAACCCGAGGGCACAGGGGCATGCGATGATCAGGACCCCGACTGCGTTAACCAAAGCGGGGATGAACGCAGGCGTGGGCCCGAGCCATAACCACAGGACGAAGGTGAGCGCCGAAATCGCGGCGACCGTGGGTACGAACCACGCCGAGACGCGGTCGGCTACGCGCTGGATGGGCGCTTCGCTGTCCTGCGCCTGTTCGACCAGGCGGATGATTTGCGCGAGTAAGGTGTCGGCGCCGACGCGTTCGGCGTGGAAGAGAAAGGAGCCGGTGGTGTTGAGCGTACCGGCGCTGACGGGGGCACCGGGGGCTTTGGCAACGGGTGCAGGTTCACCGGTGAGCATGGACTCGTCCACGTCGCTGTCGCCCTCGGTGAGGGTGCCGTCGACAGGGATTTTTTCACCAGGTCGCACGCGTAGCAAATCGCCCACCGCGATTGCCGTGAGCGGGACGTCTTCTTCGCGGCCGTCGCGAACGCGGTGGGCGGTGGCGGGGGCGAGCTCCATGAGGGCACGGATGGCGGCGTCGGTGCGAGCGTGGGCGCGTTGCTCCAGAATCTGGCCGAGCAGAACGATGGTGGTGATGAAGGCGGTGCCTTCAAAATAGAGCGGCACCCCGTGGTGGCTGGTGTGCAGGGAAGCGGGAAAGTTTTTGCCAAACAGCACCGCGGCGACCGAATAAAAATAAGCCGCGCCCGTGCCGGTGACGGTAAGCGTGAACATGTTGGTATCGAGTTCGCGCAGGGATTTCCACCAGCGGCGGATGAAGAACGCGCCGCACCAAAAAAACACCGGCGTAGTTAACGCCAGTTGCAGCCAGCCGGACAGGCGCGGGTCTAGGCCGTGAAACACGGATGGGGCCAGCATCGGGCCCATGGCGAGTGCGAGCAC